>JABDJF010000152.1 GCA_013002645.1 Myxococcales bacterium | reverse complement strand
CCTCGGGGTTGTAGCGTTGCTCATCGCCTCGCTGGTCATGTCGGAGTCGACGGCTCGCGAGGAGCTCGTCGCGCAGGTCGCGACCTTTCTCGGACCCGAACTGGCTTCCTTCCTGATCGATGCGATCGTCAAGCTCGGCGACGAGGCGACGAGCTTTGCAGCTCCCGTAGTCGGCGCGATCTTCATGCTCTACGTCTCGGCGCGCCTGTTCTCCATGCTGCGTCGCGCGCTCAACCAGATGTGGGGCATTCGACCCAAGCTATTGGTTCACGCCAGTCGGTCCGAGACCTTGCATCTGGTCGAGCGACGCCTGCTCGCGTTTGCAATGGTTCTGGTGTTCGGAAGCTCGCTCATCGCCTTGGTCCTGCTGCACTCGGGCGCCGCCGCGGCGGCTCGCCTCTTCGGCGATAGCCACTACATGCTCAGCTTGGCTGAACTTGGCAGCGCCTTTGCCGTGATGGCGCCCTTGATCGCTCTGGTCTACCGCTGGCTTCCCGACGCCGTGATTTCCTGGCGTGACGTCTGGGTAGGCGCTGCGGTGACTTGCCTGTTCGTCCTCGGCGGCTCTTTTCTGATCGGCATATACCTGGGCTACGCGAGCCCGGCGTCGATCTACGGTGCGGCAGGTTCGTTGATCGTCTTGCTTCTGTGGATCTACTACACCACGCAGATCTTCCTTTTGGGCGCGGTGTTCACGCGAGCCTGGGCGCGACGGCATGGGAGAGCGATTGAGCCGCTGCCTTTTGCCGAGGTGGTTGAAACCCGCGACTATTCGGCGAGCGTCTCGGCTAGCGAAACGTAGTGCGGCGCATGTTCGGGCGCTTCCTCAGCGGTGCCGTGCATGTGCTTGTCGAGGAAATCAAAGAGAGCGCCCCACTGCTCTCGCGCAGCGGCGCGCCAGAGCATCACGTTGAATGCGTGGATCTCTCCGCGGAAGACGTGCATCTCGCATTCGGTGTTCCGTCTCGCAAGTGCATCGTTCAAGCGAATCGTGTCTCCCAACAACGGATCAGCGGTCCCCACGGTGGTGAAGAAAGGCGGGAGCGGTCGGCTCCCTTGCACAGCCGCCCTTTCAAACAGCCGCAGAGGACTGGCCAGTGGAAACTGAAGTGCTCTCTTCAGACGCCGTCCCAGGTAGGAGTAGGCGGTGCCTCTTATCTCGCCTTTGATCCAGCTTGCCATGCGTCGGCTCTTTTCCGGGTCGCGCCAGAAGCGCCGGACGTCGTGCACGTCGAGCAAACCGTAAAGAGGAGCGACGCAGGCGATCTTCGCTTCGCGCTCGAAGATGCTCCGGGTGAACGGCTCGGGGCGTGGATGCGTCGCGCAATACGCAAGCGCCGCAGTGAGATTTGCGCCGGCGGACTCTCCAATGATCGCCAGCCGTGTGGTATCGGCACCGTACTTGGCCCCGTTGTCGAGCACCCACTCGAGCGCCGCGATCGCATCCTTGAGGGGCTTCGGATAGTTGTGTACGGGCCCGAGCCGGTAGTTGATGTTGAAGACCTGATAGCCCTGCGCCGCCAGGACGTACGCCATGATCCGATGGGTGTCCTTCGACATCATCGAGAACGCGCCGCCGTGGATATAGACGATCGTAGGCAGAGACCCAACGGCCTCCCTGCTTCGGTAAATGTCCAGCAGGTGTGACCGCTTGCCCGTGTTTCGGTACGGTATGTTGTGTTCGACGTGAACACGGCGCCAGCTTTGAACGGCCCAGGGCAGAACGCCGTAACCGAGGTGCGAAAGGCGATTCGCTGCCTTATCCACGCCGTTGCGCACCAACGGCATGAGCGAGTCACGGGGACGGGCCATGTCTCAATTATACGGGACGAAGTGGCCTACGAAAAGAAGCCGAGCTTCTTGAGCGCGCTCCCATAGATGAAGCGAATCATTCCGTCGATTTCCTCGATGGTTTTGGCCGTATGCGGGTACCACACACGCTCTTTTTTGACTGCCCAGCGGTCGATGAAAATCGGCTGCTGATGGGTATATCCTCGAAGCCCGCCCAGGCCGTTGACCTGGCCGACACCGCTGTCCTTCATGCCACCAAACGGCGCCTCGGGCGCGCCGTAGGCCATCGACGCATCGTTGATGACGACCGAGCCGGTTTCGAGCCGTTTTGCAATCTCGATGCCCTTTTGAATGTTGCTCGTCCAGACGCTCCCGCTGAGACCGTATTGTGAATCGTTGGCAAGGCGAATCGCCTCTTCGTCGTCTGCGACACGCATGACGGAGACGATCGGACCAAAGGTTTCTTCCTGCATCAACTCCATCGAGTGATCGAGGTTACGGACGAATGTTGGCTTGTAGAAAAGGCCATCGCGGGTGTCGGCTTCTCCACCGACTACGATCTCGGCTCCTTTCGCTTTCGCATCCTCCATGTGGCGTTCGATGATCGGCAATTGACGGTCCCAAAACACAGAGCC
>JABDJF010000141.1 GCA_013002645.1 Myxococcales bacterium | reverse complement strand
GGTCAGCCTCGACCAGAACAACACGCTAGAAGCGACGCTCGATCACACGGAGACGGAGTTGAGCAGCGACGTGTGCTACCCGAACCCTGATGACCCAATGGACGAGGCCAATCTTTGGTTCGTGCCGCTGGGTTGCACATCCCTGGTGGAATTTACGCTGACACGCGACCCACAGCTGGAGTAGAATTCGGCACCACTAGCGCTGAAGCTGCCACTGTCCCGCGGCGGGCCCAAAGCCCGTCGCGAGGCGGCCCAGCGACTCGACCGACACCCAGGCCGTCCCTTCGATTTCGTAAGGGATGGTGAATTCTGGGATCTGGCCCCGCTTGATTTGATCGATCCCGCCTTTGCTGAACTGGCGAATCAGGCCGATCATCTGAAGGGGGTCGAGCCCCAAGTGGACCACCATTTTCATTTCTTCGTTGGGTGGGACCGTCCGAACACGCAGGTCGCTGAGCTTGCGCTCGCCGAGCGCAGTCGAGATCAAGAACCCGGCCGTCGCGTTGGCGAAGTCTCGGATGTCGCGAATTTCGGGCTCGTCCGAGCGGCACGCATTCGCATCCTGCCTACAGTTGTTCGGATCTTCGCAGAAGCTCAGGCAGACAGTGCCCAGGTTTTGAGCGTCTTGGGCCCCCGGGAAAGCAGTGAACGCAAATAGGGTCTGCACCAGGGGCATCGGCACCTTGCTCGAGTTTGCAAGCTTCAAGTCCACGTCGAATGCGAAGTGGATGTCCGAGGTCTTCGGCACCGGCCCAAAAGCTCTGCAGATGAGCGGCCCGAGGTACTGCCCGCAGTAGTAGCTGGCCAGATCGCGCGCAGTAGGCATCTCGGCCATTCGAACGGCAGCGATACTGACATTCGGTGGTCTTACGTTGGGAACCGTCGACCCGGTGCCGCTCAGGCCGAGCGCAGCGCAGCTGAAAAGTGGCGCGAGGAGGAGCAGTGAAAGAATGCCTAGCGTGGTTTGCTTCATTGTATGTCCGACAAGTTCCAGCGCTTCATAGCACGTCGGAAACTGCGGACGTTCGTGTAGCCGGCATGACGCATGATTTCGTCGGGAGCCTGGTTGCGCTCGACGCAGCCGACGAGGATGGACCTGCGGGCAGCGTCCACCAACGCGCGGAAGCTCGTGTTCTCGTCTTGTAGGCGTCGTTGGAGGGTTCGCGGCGTCGTGTGAAGCGCGGCGGCCACTGCCTCGATGCTCGATTGGCCTCGTGGAAGCAACAGCTTGATGCGATCGCGGACCACATCGACGAAAGCGTGTGAATCCAGGGCGGCATGCAGCCCGGAGGCGACGCCGCGAAGCTCGCCGTGGAGCGCCTGATTGCGGTGCGTCAACGGCAAGCTCCAGGCCTCGTCGTCGACGAGGATGGCCGATTTCTGCCGGCCGAAGAGCACCGAGCAGTCAAATGCGCGCGTGTACTTCTGAATGTTCCCTCGATACGGATGCTCGAAGTGAACCTCGAGCGCCGAGAAGCGGCCCGAGGTCGCAAAGCGCAACACCTTCATCACAATGACCGCGAGGAACTCGACCTCATGCACCGTGACCGGCAGATCGTGCTCAATCTTGTGCATCTGGAGAATGTGATAGACGGGGTGCTCGCTGAGCGTGAGCACGCGGCCGTGGGACAGCAGCTCTTGGAATCGGAGGCTCGCCTCGAGGCCTTCGCCAACGGTCTCTGCGCTCGTCAGCAGCAAGATGACGAGGTGATCGGCGCGCGCTGGCCACACTTCGCCGGCACTGAGCCCAAGGTGCCTGTCCCCGGTTTCCGCCAAGGCGCCGCGCCAAAACCGGCCAAGCGCATCGCGCGGCGGCCTGCCCGAGGTATCGGTGAAGGTCCCGAGATCAATGCCAATTTTGTCGCACAGCGCCTCGACGTCCAGCCCAAGGGACTCGAAGGCATTCACCACACCACGAGCCCACGCGCCGGACACGTTGAGTCCGGAATCGGTCCTGGCTTTCTTGGGTGACTCGCCCACTGGGCGTGATCGATCCACAGCGGTCCGTGAATTACAAGCCCGACGGGTGAGGCTTCCGAATTTCTGGCGCGATCGGTACCCGTTTTTGTCGCCGGCGGTACACAGGCCGCGGTTACTTTCTGCGGTGTCATTCGGTGCGAGGCGGGCAGCAGTGGCACGGGACGTAGACAACGGATGAGCCCACCATCCCATCCAGAGTCAGGCGAATAACACGTTCCGATGAGACGGTGCCCGCCTTGACCTCCCCCCTCTGTGGAGCCCGTTGATAGAAGCCGGTTAGCGTCCGACCACGTTAGCCGGCTTCGCCTTAATTCTCGGGACGCCCCGAAACTGGGTTCGCTCGAGCCATCCGAGAGCCGTGACCTCTAGTGTTCTCACGGGCGCATCGGGGTCGAAGCGGTACGCGAAGTAGCCGAGGCGCGCAGTGCCTCCGGCGTTGAATCGCGGGTGAATGCTCCGGACCTGTAGGCCCTCCTCGGTGACGCCGACCACGTCGACTTCGACCCAAGTTCCGGGCCTGAGCTCTTCTTCGTCGGGCTGAAGCAGCTCGATGCCGATAATCTCCGCTTCGGCGACGGCTTCAAATGCGACGACGACGGGCTCGTCCTCATCGTTGCCACCCAACTCCAGCAGCTGGGTGCCCGGAGACAGATTCAACCGGAGCAAGTGAGCCTCACGGTCGCTGCGCCCTTCGAAATCCGAACCCGATAGAATGATGTGTTGCTCTCCGGCGAGGATACGCTCCCCTTCGAGGACGCCGACGGGGATCCCGGTCCACTCGCTGAGCAAGACCGCAAGTGAATCCGGCTGAAGGACGTCGAGGCTCGATTCTGGAGAGCCATCGCAAGCCGGCACCCCCGCGGAGGCAAACACGAGGCCAAGAACGATCAAAGCAACTCTAAGCATGTCGACACCTTTCGTCGCCCGGGCCGAATCAAATGGTGCAACGCTCGTGCCAACGCTGGGACCCTACAATATACTCTGCCCGAAGCGCTCGACGCGCTGCGTCTGTCGCAGCAACACCACGCAGCCGTGAAGCTGAGTCACAGGAGTAAAGATGGAAAACGAGAACCCCAGCATCCTCTCTCACGTATCGGTTGGAACCAACGACATGCCGCGCGCCGTGGCGTTCTACGACGCGGTGCTGCCTGTGCTCGGCTGCAAGAAGCTCATGGAGTTCCCGTTCGGGGCGGCGTATGGAAAGCAGTTCCCGGAGTTCTGGGTGCAGAGCCCGATCGATGCCAAACCCGCCAGCGTGGGCAATGGTACACACATCTGCTTTGTCGCGGAGAGCAAAGAGGCCGTGCATGCCTTTTACGACGCCGCCATGGCCGCGGGTGCAACCGAAGACGGGCCGCCAGGGCCCCGGCCGCAATACAGCCC
>JABDJF010000133.1 GCA_013002645.1 Myxococcales bacterium | reverse complement strand
GGGTAGAATCCCGCCTTCGCCATGAAGATTTGCCCTACTTCGTCGGCTTCGCTCTCGTGTTTTCGGCTGAATGGCAAGAGCACGCCGAACTGGGCGCCGACGCCGAGCCCACCGACGATCAAGTCTTGGTACTCCGGCGCCGCTGCACCCGCCGCGACCGAGGCGGTGCTCATCGCGGTATCGGCCAGGATCGACTGCGACATCCGCTCGTTCCCGTGCCGCAGCAAGACATGGCTGACCTCGTGGCCGAGGACCGCGGCGAGCTGCCCCGGTGTGGTTGCAATGTCGAGCATGCCGACATGAACGCCGATCTTGCCGCCGGGGAGCGCGAACGCGTTGGGCGTCGGGTCGTCGAAGACCAGGACTTCCCAACGGCCGTCATTGGGGCCGTGCTCCGGCGGGACGACTTTCACAATCGCCGCCGCAACGCAGCCCACGTAGGCGTTCAGCGCCTTGTCCTGGCTGAGCTTGCCTTCCTGCTTCAAACTGGAAAACGCCGCGATGCCCATCGCATCCATTTTTGCGTCATCGATGAGCGTCAGCTGCTTGCGCCCCGTCATCGTCGTCGAACAGGCCGCTACCAAGAGCGATGCGGCCAACGCTAAAACCCCGATTCTCACGACCCAGTCCTAGCACCATGCTACCCTTCCCGCACGCATGGCACACTCCGCTCAACCCGAGTTCCCCGGCACGCGCATGCGGCGAAACCGCCGCAACGATTGGCTCCGCCGCCTCACGAGAGAGTCGCAGGTCACAGCGGACGACCTCATCTGGCCGCTCTTCGTTCAGGAGGGCAAGGGTGCTCGCGAAGCCGTGCCGTCGATGCCCGGCGTCGAACGGCTGAGCGTCGACCTGTTGGTCAAAAAGGTCGGCGACGCCAAGGGGCTTGGGATACCCGCGGTCGCCGTCTTTCCCGTCACCCCTCAGGGCCTCAAGACACCGAGCGGGAAAGAAGCCACGAACCCGGAAAATCTAGTTTGCCGCGCCGTTCGTGCCATCAAGGATGCGCACGACGACATCGGCGTGATCTGCGACGTCGCGCTCGACCCGTACACCAGCCACGGGCAGGACGGCATCGTTCGCGACGGAGAGGTTCTCAACGACGAGACCATACAGGTACTGTGTGAGCAGGCCATCGTGCAGGCACATGCAGGCTGCGACGTGGTCGCGCCAAGCGACATGATGGACGGCCGCATCGGCGCAATCCGCAGAGCCCTCGATGCGGAGGCGCTCGAGCAGGTCAATCTGCTCGCATACTCGGCGAAATACGCCTCCGCGTTCTACGGCCCTTTCCGCGACGCAGTGGGCTCCGCGCAGAGCCTCGGCGCCGCCGACAAACGCAGCTACCAAATGGACCCGGCCAATACCGACGAGGCGCTCCGCGAGGTCGCTCTCGATGTAGCCGAGGGCGCCGACATGGTCATGGTCAAACCTGGGTTGCCCTATCTGGACGTCGTCCGCCGCGTGAAAGAGGCGTTCGGCGTTCCGACCTATGCCTACCAAGTCAGCGGAGAGTACGCGATGCTGCGCGGGGCAGCCGACCAGGGTTGGCTCGACTGGGAAGAGGTCATCCTCGAGTCCATGCTCTGCTTCAAGCGGGCAGGAGCCAGCGGGGTGCTGACCTACGCAGCCCCCGAAATCGCAAAGCTCCTCGGCTGACGCCGCCCCCTTGCCCGGGCTCGACCCATGTGCCAAACCGGTCCGTTCGCAGAACGAGGAGTCCCTGAATGTACCGATGTGAGCTTTGCAATCGAGTGTCGCGCCCCGGAGAGCGCGCGACGAAGGTGGTGACCCAGCGTCGTCCCACCGAGTACCCGAGCCGCGGCAAAGCACAGAAAGGCCGCACGTCCAGCCGGTCCAAGGGACAGGACGATCCGGGTGGCGCAGGCTACGAGATCGCGAAGGAATGCATTGCTTGCTCGACCTGCGCGCAGGAGCATTTCGCGAAAGAAGCCGCGCAAGAAGCCGAATCCCTCGGCATCTAGCCCAGCAGGAATCGCCCCGAGTGTGGTAAGCCCGCCCGATGGAATGGCCGATCGCAATCGTCGTGGGGTCCGTGGCGATGGGCGCCGTGCTTGGCTTGATTGCACCTGGGCGCGGCCGGCTTCTCGACGCCATCCGCACCTTTGCGGTCGTGTCCTCGGTCGCCGTGGTGGTCGGCCGCCTCATTCCCGATGCGGTGAGCGCCGGCGGTCCCATTGTCTTGGTCGCAGTCGCCTTGGCGTTCATCGCGCCCTGGCTGATCGAACGGGCGGCGCACGAGGACCCAGAGCACGACCACTCCTCCACGATGGGCCTCGAGCTCAGCTACTGGGGCCTGATGACCCACAAGCTCGGCGACGGACTGGCGCTCGGTTCGTTCACCGGTGAGGCTCACGCCGGCCACCACCACGGTGACGTGCTCACCGCCATCGCGGTGCACTCCGTTCCGGTCACCGCGCTGATCACGCTCGCCTTCACGTCCGCACACGGCCGCAACAGCGGCATCCGGCGCGCGATCGGCCTGGCGCTCGTGGGGAGCCTCGGCGTCGTGCTTGCGCAACAAACCTCGCTCGGCGCTTGGACGCGCGGCGAGCCCTGGATCGAGGCCGCCGTCAGCGGGCTCCTGTTGCACGTCGTCACGCATGACTGGGCGCACGAACACGACAGCCCCGCCCTTCCCGGCTGGCCGCAGGTGATCGCGATCGCCGCGGGGGTCAGTGTGCTGCTGCTCGGTCGCTAGCGGCCTAGGACCTCATGAGACGCGGCCACCGCGCGACGGAGGGCTCCGCGCGCCGTCTGCTCTTGCTCCGCCGGCGGCACCGAAAGCAGCCGTTCGGCCGTGAGAACCGCGCCCGTCCAGCCGCTCCGGTGCCACTCCGCGCCCTTGGTGAGCCGCGGCAGGCTCGAGGCTTCCGGGTACGGCCAGGGCGTCACGTAGAAATAGGGCTGGTCGTAGGAGCCGTCGCCTGGGGAGAATCCGACGCCGATGCTGCGCGCCTCCTC
>JABDJF010000131.1 GCA_013002645.1 Myxococcales bacterium | reverse complement strand
AGCTCTTCAGGTTCTTGAGCGTCGGGCTCTGCTCCGACCAGGGCGGCGCCTGCGTCAGAAACAACCATTGCTCGGTCTCGAAGAAGAGTGTCCTCCGCCGTTCTTCGTCGATGAGCCGGCAGGTGGGATCGAGGAAGTCGCCGCCGCGGGAGCCCGAGGATGGGAGGCGGGTCGTTTCGAAATGGACCGTCCAGCCATGGTCAAGGCTGAGGACCGCATCGTTCATCGCGGCGCTCGAGGCCGCCCAAACTTCCGGGGGTGCCGACTCGAGGTCCGGGCCCTTGATCCGGAACCCGGTGAGGAGCGAGCCGTTCTTGAGTCGCATTACCGAGGGGGCGAGCATCTCGGCGTAGAGAAGAATGTCGCTCGTTGCCTTGTTCGATCCCATCAGCGCGACTCCTTCACAGAAGGCACGGCGACCAAGACTTGGCCGTAGCGATGACTTCGGACGGCGACCTCTCGAAGCTGCGGGTCGGCTTTGGCGGCGTGCCCGAGGACGAGCTTTCCGGCGGTGAAGAGCACGATCGCCAAGACGACATTCAGCGGGCGACCCCCGGCAATCCCCCCAAAAAAGCCAAAGAGGACGCAGAGGCCAAGGAGCGCGAAGAAGCTCGTCCGCTCGCAGCCCGCGATGAGGTGCGGGTCACAGAGCGCTCGATACATCCGAACCCGTCGACGCACGCCCTACTCCGTCACCCATGAAAAGACCGGCGCCGTGAGCCACTTGTAGGCGAAGAGCGCCGGCACCAACGATGCACACCACAGCACCCATACAAAGCGCCGGTGCCCGATGGGCGGGAAGAGAAGACTCAGCGTCCACGCCACGAGGACCCCGCACCACAACACGATCGGCACTTCGATCATCCGCCCTTCCCCCTTTCTCAATCGACCCGGCCGCACGCCGACAAGAACGCCAGCAGTCCAAGGGCCGCCGCCCCGACGGACAAACAAAACGTCACCGCCCCGGTGAAGGTCACGGCAGCACCGCCGAAGAGAGCCCGATCAGTTGAAGGAGAGCCGGTGCGCCCGCGCCAATCCCGCCGAAGACAAGCCCCGCCATGGCGGCCTTGCCACCAAAGCTATCGAGCTCGCTGCCCCTCAAGAAGATGACGTAGAAGGAGGTGATTAGCGAGATCACGGCGGCCCAAAAGACCACGGGGCCCTGGATCGCTCGACCGATTTGCTCCAGACCGCGGGCCAGTGGAATCGTCGTCGACGCGGCATACGCCGTCTCGACCGCCCCAAACCAAACGGTCCCGAGGACCGCACACCAACAGGTTGCGTGTTTCATCTCTCCTCCAAACTCACCGTCTCGTACCTTCCATCGCCGTGCCCCAACACATGCAGAATCCCTTCGACCCGCGCGCCCCGTTCGAGGTGGACGATCAGGTCGACGACCTCGGCGATGAGTTCGGGAAGCCGGTGACCACAGCCCTCCTGAACAAGAAGCTCCATCCGCCGAAGGGCCGAGGGCGCATCGTTCGCGTGAAGCGAGGCAAAGCCTCCGGGGTGACCTGTATTCCAACTCTTGAGAAGCGTGAGCGCTTCGGGACCTCGGACCTCGCCAACCACGATGCGGTCCGGCCGAAGCCGAAGCGTGGTCCTCAGAAGGGCATCCATGGTCGCCACGCCCGGCACGGCCCGAAGCTCGACCGTGTTTTCAAGGCCGCACTGAAGCTCTCGCGTGTCCTCGATGAGGACGACGCGAGACGCGGGCTCTTGGCGCCCGAGCTCGCGCAGAAGTGCATTGATGAACGTGGTCTTGCCGCTTCCGGTTCCGCCGACCACCAAGATGTTCTTCTTTTCGGCGATGGCTGTCTGCAGCAAGCGCTTGCGAGCTGCGCTCAGTCGGCCCGAGTCTACGTACTCCGCTAACGAGTAGACCTGCGTCGCCTTCTTTCGGAAGGTCAAACTCGGCGCGGAGACGACCGGCGCCCGCATGCCTTCGATTCGACCGCCAAAGAGATCGAGCTCGGCCTGCAGGACGGGTTGGTCCTTTGTGATCACGGTGTCGAGAAGGGCCGCGAGCGTTCCGAGCGCGGCTTTCATGTG
>JABDJF010000027.1 GCA_013002645.1 Myxococcales bacterium | reverse complement strand
GCCGAGGCCATCGTCCGCGGGGCCGAAGAGCGACGAATCTCCCTTGAGAGCGCGGATTCGTTCATGTCCATCACTGGGAAAGGTGTGAGCGGACAAGTTCTGGGTCGGACCGTGGGGTTGGGCAACGCCAAGCTAATGCGAGAGCTCGGCGTGGAAGGTGCCAGCCTCGACGATCGGGCCAATGCGCTTCGCAGCGAAGGGCAAACGGTCATGTACGTCGCAGTGGATGGTCAGCCCGCGGGTCTCATTGGCGTAGCGGATCCGATCAAAGACAGCACCCCCGAAGCGATCACAGCGCTACACGGCGAGGGCCTTCGGATTGTCATGATGACGGGGGACAACGAAACAACAGCACGCGCCGTTGCCTCGAAGCTCGACATCGACGAAGTGCTCGCAGGTGTCCTTCCGGATCAGAAGGCTCAACAGGTGAAGCGCCTGCAGTCAGAAGGCCGCGTGGTCGCCATGGCGGGGGATGGCATCAACGACGCGCCCGCTTTGGCGCAAGCCGAGGTAGGCATCGCCATGGGCACGGGCACCGACGTTGCGATGGAAAGCGCCGGAGTCACCCTAGTCAAGGGTGACCTTCGCGGCATCGTCCGGGCACGCCGAACCTCGAGGGCCACAATGGCGAACATCAAGCAGAACCTTGTGTTCGCGTTCATGTACAACGCGCTGGGAGTGCCGGTGGCTGCGGGCGTCTTGTACCCGCCATTCGGGCTTCTATTGAGTCCCGTCATCGCGGCCGCAGCGATGAGCCTCAGCTCGGTGTCGGTGGTCACGAACTCTTTGAGACTTCGGAGGATGGAATGAAACGCTCATGGCTATGGGTCCTTACGGGCGTGATGGTCGCCGCGGCAGTGCTCCTCCTCTGGGAGGACCACGACAACCACATCCTCGCGGTGCTGCCATTCGTCATCCTTGCTGCCTGCCCCATCATGCATTTGTTCATGCACCGCAATCATGGTGGCGGCCATGGACATGGCGGGCACGGAGACGGAACCGCGTGAGGCACCCAGAAAATGCGGGAACCTCGAGGAGGACACCATGCACGTAGGAATGTGGGGGCTCGCGGTCATCGTCATCGCGATCGCTTCATGGCTTCTCTATCGGTACTTGGCGCCCGACAACTGGAAAGAGTGGTCCCGAGCTGGGGTTCTCCAAGCCTTCATCATCGCGTTCTATGCCGAGATGTATGGATTCCCCCTCACGATCTACTTCCTGGCCCGCTTCTTCGGGATCGATCTGGAGTGGACCGACGGCGGGAACCTCTGGGCGCAGCTGTCTGGCTCGCAAAACGCACACCTTGTTGCCATGACTCTAGGCTATGGAATCGTTCTCGTTGGTGCGTCGCTCGTAGTCGATGGATGGCGAAAGGTCCACCGAGCGCGGCGTGAAGGACGACTCGTCACCGACGGCGTCTACTCGCTGATGAGGCATCCCCAATACACCGGGCTATTTCTCATTCTCTTTGGCGAAGGCATCGTTCACTGGCCAACCATCGTATCGGTCGCTGCGTTTCCCATCATTGTCGCTGCCTACTGGCTCCTCGCCCGCAAAGAAGAACGCGATGTGCTCCGAGAATTCGGCGACGAGTATCGCGCCTACATGGCGCGTGTCCCCATGTTCATTCCGCGTCTTGGCTCACTGCGACAAGGAGCCTCGCTAGGCTAGTCGGCACGGGCTGAACCCAGAACATCTAGGAAGGGAGCTAACCCATGGCACAGTTCTTGGCTGACATCGCTGGCATGCTCGAGATCGCCGCGATAGCGGCGGGCCTTCTCCTGCTTCATCGGGCTCGCACGGTGGAGCGAGCGGGCCTCCTACGAGCCGCAGGCTTCGTCTTGCTTCTTGGCGGCATCAGTGTCGGACTCTGCACTGGCTACTACTGGTTCAAGTATCAGGCAAACGGAGATTTCGAGACGGTCTCTC
This sequence comes from Myxococcales bacterium, assembly GCA_013002645.1. Taxonomy (GTDB): domain Bacteria; phylum Myxococcota_A; class Polyangia; order Polyangiales; family Houyiibacteriaceae; genus SG8-38. The sequence continues at coordinate 364 of JABDJF010000027.1, read as the reverse complement.
TGTCCTCACGTTCAGGAGCTCGTGGACCATGACCATGGGGCTTCAACAGGGAAGTACGGCATGTACTTGTGGCCACCGGCATCACGACACGAGGCTCGTGGCTATCACGGGAGGACCGGGTGCTGGAAAGACGGCCGTCCTGGAACTAGCCCTGCACTCGTTCTGCAATCACGTTGGCGTACTGCCCGAGGCGGCCAGCATCGTTTTCGGCGGTGGTTTTCCGCGGCACGATAGCGAGGTGGCGCTACGCGCAGCTCAGCGCGCCATCTACCATGTGCAGCACGAACAAGAAGATCTGGTGATGGGCGAGAGGGAAGTCGCCGTCGTCTTATGCGATCGCGGTACCGTGGATGGCCTCGCCTAT
>JABDJF010000096.1 GCA_013002645.1 Myxococcales bacterium | reverse complement strand
GCACGTACGGTCTACGATCGTCGGTTGGCCGTCAAAGAGCTGCTGCTATCGGTCTACCTTGGGCGTTCGCTCGACGAACGGGCGAAGGGAGCCCCGCTCATCACCCTTTCCGAAGTCCGCGCGATGTTTCGGACTGAGACCTCCACGGTCCATCGAGAGAACGGCCAGCATTGGAGCTTTCACCGGCTGTGTCGCTAGCGGTGCTGCGTTTCTCCCTGTAGCCTTGGCGCGGACATGATGTCGACTCTATTTCGTCTGCCCCGTAACGCAGCGCTTCTCGTCTTTCTTCTAGCCCTGATCGTGGTCGCTCCGTCGGCTTCGGGAAAGGGCTCGGCATACATAGTAGAGCTGGTGTTCGATGGAATTCTCCTGGCCGGCGTGTACTCGATAGGCCCCGGGAAGCACCGATGGCCGTTTCTGATCTTGACCGTGGTGACGCTCGCCGTTCGCTGGGGAGATCATTTGGCTGGCATTTGGTACCTCGACGTTGGCGCGCTGTCGTTAACGGTGGCTTGGCTCGTCTACGCCGTCTCGATCATCATCGCGAACCTTTTCAGCCGCACCGATGTGGACGTCGACACGATTCTCGGTGCGGTCGTGACCTATCTCCTGGTGACTGTCGCGTTCACCCTGGTCTTCGAGATCATCGAGATCCAAGAACCAGGCTCGTTCTCGGGCATCGGCGACGGCGGCGGGCCGGACCGAAGGCAGCTCACCGGCTCGATGATGTACCTGAGTCTCGTCTGCATCACCACGATGGGCTTTGGCGACATCGTGCCCGTCTCTGATATCGCGCGGCCGATCGCAGTCCTCGAAGGAGTATTCGGCCAGCTCTATCTGGCCGTCATGATCGCCCGCCTCGTCGGTCTGCACATCACAGGCCGCAGAGACGACTAAACTGCGAAGCCGGGTGGTGCCGACGAGCTCGCACTTTACGCAGCGGCCGGGGGTGCTGTCGTCGCGCCGCCACCGCTGGCCGGAGCAGGGGTCGTATTCCTGTCGTCGTCCTTCTTCGCCTTGAATAGGATCGCGTAGAACGTCGGCACGACAATCATCGTCAGGACAGTGGCCACCAACAAGCCACCGACGATGGTGACGGCCATGGCGATGTAAAATGCGTCGGTGAAGAGGGGAATCATCCCGAGCACCGTCGTCGCTGCAGCCATCGCCACCGGACGCAAACGGCTCACGCCACTGTCGAGAACGGCGTCATAGGTCGGCTTTCCTTCGCGGATCTGCAGGTCGATCTCGTCGACGAGCACAATCGCGTTCTTGATCAGCATCCCAGACAAACTCAGGAAACCGAGCAAGGCCATGAAGCCAAACGGCTGCTTGAAGAGCAGAAGTCCCCCGGTCACGCCGATCAACGCGAGCGGAACGGTCAACCAGATCACCAGAGGCTGGCGAATCGCGTTGAAGAGGCCAACCACGATCAAAATCATGATGCCGACGAACATGGGGATCGGCGCGAAGAGCGCTTCCTGTGCATCGGTGCTGCTCTCGTACTCTCCGCCCCATTCGACGTGGTAGCCAGGTGGAAACGGCAGGGCTTCGATCTTCTCCGATAGGCGTTTCCAAAGCTTCGGCGCCGAGTCCTTGGTCGGGTCGGTCACGACGGTGAGCGTACGCTTTCGATTGCGACGCTCGACCACATCGTCGCTCCAGTGCGTCTCGAGGCCCGTCACCACGTTGGCGAGCGGAATGTAACGCTGCGCGACCGGGCTCCAGATCGGGATCTGACGAAGGTTCGCTACATCGTTCCGAAGCGGCGCCGGCTGGCGAAACAAAACCGGGATGACCTCATCTTGCTCCCGATAGACACCGACCGGGTGCCCTTCGAACGTCGACTGAATTGCTAGCGCGACACTGCGAGTCGTGATTCCATGCGCATCGGCCTGCTCTTCGGAGAGCTTCGGGTGAATCACCTTCACGCGCTCGAACCAGCGCCCGCGTGAGCCCTTGGCATCACCATCCGCCTTCATGATCGCGAGCGTCTGCTGCTCTAGATCGCGGAGCACGTCCACGTCCGGCCCAACCAAGCGCGCTTCGATTTTGCCGGGCTTGCTCGGCCCCAAATCGAACGTGCGCCCGAACGAGATTGCATCGGGCGCGACGCTCTGCACGTACTCCTCGGCCCGTTTGATGTCATCTTGAAGGGTGGTGTAGTCCTCGATGTCGACCAGGAACTGCGCGAAACCGCTGTGTTCCTTCTCGGGTGTGAAGGTCAAAATGAAACGGAGCGGACCCTGACCGATCGCCGAGGCCACGTGGGTGACCCCTGGCAACTCTGCCAGCCCTTTCTCGATGATGGCTGCCTTCTCTTCGGTTTCGTCGATGTGCTGGTCGACCGACCAGAACACATCGAGTCGATACTTCGGGGTGGTCGAAGCTGGGAAAAAGGTCTTGTCGGTGAACTGGAAGCCATAGACCGAGAGTGCGAAGAAGCCCGCCACGACCGCGACGGTGACCCAGCGAAAGCGAATGCAAAGGGCGAGAAACTTCTTGTAGCCGTTGTAAAAGGCGTTGTCGTACGGGTCCTTGTCCGCCTTCTTCTCGGCGTCGGTCGGAGGCTTGAGGAACCAGATCCCCAATAGCGGCGTGATGGTCATGGCCGTCACCCAGCTGAGCGACAGCGAGATCGCGATCACGATAAACAGGGAGCGGCAAAACTCGCCGGTGCTGTCGGGCGACAGGCCAATCGCCGCAAAGGCGATGATCGCCACAGCCGTTGCGCCGAGAAGCGGCATCGAGGTCTGACCGGCAACCTCTTTTGCCGCCTCCTCCGGATCCATCCCAGCTTTGATCCGAACCAACATGCCGTCGATGATCACGATGGCGTTGTCGACCAGCATCCCGAGCGCGATGATCAGCGCGCCAAGCGAGATGCGCTCGAGCGCGAGGCCGGCGGGACCCATGAAGATGAATGTCCCCGCAATTGTGAGCACCAAGACGAAGCCGATGATCAGGCCGCTCCGAAGCCCCATGAACAGCAGCAGGACGACGATCACAATCGCCACGGCCTCCATGAGATTGACCAGGAAGGCGTCGATGGCCGTGATGACCATGTCGGACTGCATGTAGATGACTTCGAGCTCCATCCCGAGCGGGAAGCGCCCTTGGAGCTCCTTGAGCCGCTGCTTGATGCCCTCGCCCATGGTGACGACGTTGCCGCCCTTCTCCGTGGAGACGCCGATGCCGATGGCTCGGTGCCCGTCCATGTGGAGCTTATTGACGGCCGGCTCTTTGTATCCACGCTCGATGTTCGCGATGTCGCGAAGCCGAACCTGCGACTCGTCGCCCTTGCTGATCAGAATGCTGCCAAGCTCCTGGGAGCTGTCGATCAACGAGTCGGGGTGGATCTGCAGGTACTCCGACCCGGCTCGCACC
>JABDJF010000043.1 GCA_013002645.1 Myxococcales bacterium | reverse complement strand
ATCGAGAACCAGGCGGCCACCAAACCAGCGGCGCGCCGGGAGCCCCTTCGTAGACCTGCCGTAACCTTCATGGGCGCAGAGCTCCCATGCGAGAAGCTCCCCGAGGTTGCGGCCCAAATGCGTCGTCTTGTCGAGGTCGAGAATCAGGTAGTCATGCTCCTCGCGCAGCACACGAGCGCAGAGGTTCCGGAAGGAAAGAGGCGCGCCGTGATCGACATAGCGGTCGACGACGCGCATTTCGCGAGATTGCTCACTCATGGACCAATCCACCAGTCGCGACGGTCGGTGACGGGAGCAGGAGGGCACGCTGGATCTCTAGCACGCCCAGCTTCTCGAGGAGCAGGGCGATTCCAAAACCAAGGTCTACCTCCCAGGGCTGATAGGAGAACTTCGCCGACGCTGGATAGCGGTGGTGATTGTTCTGGTACCCCTCACCGAGAATCAACCATGCGGCCAGCTGATTGTTCCGAGAGTTGTCGGGTGTCTCGAAGTTGCGACTTCCGACGGCGTGTCCGAGTGAATTCACAATCCAACCCTCGATGGGATGACTCATCATGCCCAGGAAGTAGCAGGCCCCAAGCGCCCACATGCCCGTCGGCACAGCGAACAAGAGCGCGATGGACAGATGCAAGAGGTAGGGCAAGAACCAGAGCCCCTTTCGATTGAGAGCGCTGATCTCGAATTCGAGGTCGCCGACCTCGTCGGTGTATTCGTTTTGACCGCGGGCAAGGCCGATCAGAGTGCGCTCATAGCTTCTCAACTGACCCAGCAGAACGCCGAGCAACCCGTAGTGCACCGGGCTATGGGGATCCTCGGGCGAGTCGGAATGTCGGTGGTGCTTGCGATGCATGCATACCCAACCCTTGGCGTCGAGGCCCGTGAGCCAGATCCCGTAGCGAGCGGCGAACCGCCGGGCGCCCGGGCGCAGGGCAACCGCCCCGTGGGCAAGGCCGCGGTGGTAGAAGACCGTGATGATGGTCGTGTTGAGCAGATAGGCCGTCAGAAACACGGCGGCGCAGATCAGAATGTACATGGGCTGTTTCTCCTCGAGCCGGATGGCGCCGACGGGCGCACAAACATTGATGAGTTACGATCTAGTAACTTACTGTTGCGTAACTTACGGCACCGTAGTATCCCTGTCAAATGGCCTCGAGAAAAAAACTCACCGCGGCGGCAAGGAGAGCCCAGCTGGTCCAGGTCGGACGGCAGGTTTTCGCTGAAAAGGGCTACGAAGCGACCTCCGTCGAGGAGATCGCGAGCCGCGCAAAGGTCTCAAAGCCCATTGTTTACGAGCACTTCGGAGGCAAGGAGGGGCTATACGCCGTCGTGGTCGACCGGGAGATGGAATACGTGATCGGCGTGATCTCGGAAGCTTTGTCCGCAGGCTCACCGCGCGAGCGCGCCGAGCAGGCCGCCTTGGCGTTTCTCATCTGGGTCAAGGACAGGCCAGACGGTTTTGCCGTGCTGACCCATGATGCGCCCACGACGGTGGTCAGCTCCGGCGGGTTTTCGAGCCTCCTCAACGAAGTGGCCGAACGCGTGAGCGACGTTTTCGCAGAGGCGTTCAAGCAGGCTGGTTACGATCCCGACGTCGCTCCGATCTACGCGCACGCCCTGATCGGCATGGTCACGCTCGTAGGGCAGTGGTGGAGCGTCGTCCGAAAGCCGTCGGTCGACAAAGTCGCCAGTCACATCGTTGCCCTGGCCTGGATGGGCCTGCGTAATCTGCCTGAAAAGCCCGACCCCATCGGAGCTCGAAAGGGTTAGGCTACGTCGATGGAAGACTCGGCGATTGTCTCTCGGATTGTCCACGAGTCTTACGAACGGGAGGCTCCGCTGATGCCCGGCGGTCATTGGTGGGAGCACCTCGACGACGATTTCGCCCGAACGTCGGAGAAGTTCGATCTAGCACGCGTCGATCGGGTGCAAATCGGCGCTGCGGCCGCGTTCGATCATGTGGTTCGAGCCATCTTCGGCACGATGGTGGGCTCGACGGCCATTCCGTTCGGCTTCAATCCTATCGAGCTTCGCCGATCGATGAAAGACGCGGCTCTGTACGCGGAGATGGCGGAATCGGGCGACCGCAGCCAGTTCTTTCATGATCCTCCATCGGGTGTGCGTGTTCGCGTCGAGAGAGGAAGCTGGTTTCCGCGATTCGAACCGGACGACGGAGTCTGCGAAGTGTTGCGCTTCGACAGCCCGTTCCAACCGGTCCATCCAAACCAGCACCGGCCCTATCTCCGACACGACCAGAACCGCATCGCGTTCGCGCGGATGACTCGGCACCGCGACGGGCCGAGGCCGACCATCGTTGCGATTCACGGATTCACGGCAGAGGGATACCTGATCAACGAGTGGTTCTTTGCGCTCCCTTGGTTCTATCGCATGGGCTGCGACATCGCCTTGTTCACGCTTCCGTTTCACGGACCTCGCCAAACACGCTTCTCGCCGTTCTCGGGCCACGGCTTCTTTGCCGGCGGCACTTCTCGATTCAACGAAGCGGTGGCGCAGTCCGTATTCGACTTCAGGATCCTGCTGAACTGGCTTCAGCGTGAGCAGGGGGTCGAGCAAGTCGGCGTGACCGGCCTCAGCCTTGGCGGCTTCGTTTCATCGATGCTCGCGAGCGTCGAGCCGAAATTGGCGTTCGCACTGCCCAACGTGCCGATCATCAGCGTGGCGGACTTGGTTTTGGAGTGGCAGCCGCTTGGTGCGCTGATGCGAACCGCTCTGAGGGCCTCGGGCCTGAGCTCTGCCGACGCGCGGCGTCTCCTCGCGGTGAGTTGCCCGCTCACCTATCCGGCGGTGCTGCCACGCGAGCGACTGATGATCGTCGGCGGCGCCGGGGACAGGCTGGCACCTCCGAAGCATTCGAGGCTGCTTTGGGATCATTGGCAGCGCTGCCGCATGCACTGGTTTCCGGGGAGTCACAGCATCCACCTCGACCGCGGCGCGTACCTGACGGAGATGGCCCGCTTCATGATGGGCGTCGGGTTCTTGGAGCCAGGAAGTACGACATGATCCGGGTTTCGACGCTCGACGCAGCGATGCTTTACGCCGAAACGCCCGAGATGCCCATGCACACCATGGGAATCTTGATTCTCGAGCCACAAGATCCGTTGGGCGAGGACGGCCGCGAAGCATCGGCGTTCAGCTTGACCCGCCAGCGGTTTGCGGAGCGGCTCCATCTCATCCCGCCGTTCAGGCAGCGGATCGTTCAAGGCCCTCTTCAAATTGGCGACCCCCACTGGATCGAAGACCCGGCTTTCGATCTCGACAAGCACCTCGTCCGCGTCTCGCTGCCATCGCCCGGGGGGATGCCGGCGCTCTGTGACTTCGTTGGCGGCTTCGCCGGCACCTGTCTCGAGCGCGACCGGCCGCTTTGGAAGGCCACGCTCGTCGAGGGCTTGGAGGGGGGAAAGCTCGCACTCGTCATGAAGATCCACCATGCGGCGATGGACGGTGGCCGGAGCGCGGCCATCGCGGGCGAGCTCATGGACGCCAGTCCCGAGGGCCGGGTCATCCCTCCGCCAGACGAACCCTGGCTCCCCGATCGCGAGCCCACGATCCCCTGGCTGGCGGCCGACACCCTTCGAACCCTGGCGGGTAAGCCGCGGCGCGCGGTCGATGCGGCGGCAAGAATGGTAGATGCGGTCCGACACAAAGGGCGCTCCCAGCCTGCGCAGCCTGCCAGTCCCGAAGCCTCGGAGAAGCCACACCTCTTCGAAGCACCGCCGACCATGTTCAACGCTGCCCTGACGCCAAATCGTTCGGTGGCGTTTGCCGACGTTTCGTTCGACGACGTGAAAGCGATCAAGCGCGCCTTCGGCACCACGGTCAACGATGTCGTTCTCGCCGGCTGCTGTGGCGCCTTGCGGTCGTGGCTCGCCAAACACGGCGGCCTTCCGGATCGTCCTCTGGTAGCAACCGTACCCGTGTCGGTTCGACGCGAAGGAGATCAAGCCGGCAATCGTGTTTCGGTGATTCGAGTGCACCTGCCCATTCAGTCCGACAATCCCGTTGAACGGCTCCTCGCCATTCGCGAAGAGACATCGCGACAAAAAAGACGCCACCGCAAGTCGGGCGGCGGCGACCTCCTCAAGAACTTTGCCGACCTCGTCAACAACATCACCGTGCCCTGGATGGCGACTCAATTCATCGGCTTCTTTTCATCGCGGCACCTTGCTGACCGGCTTCCGCCGCTCTGGAACCTCGTCATTTCGAACATCGCCGGGCCACCGGTTCCCCTCTACACGGCGGGCACCAGGCTGACGCACCTCTTTCCGCTCGGGCCGGTGCAGCAGGGCTCGGGGCTCAACATCACGGTGATGAGCACGGTGGACCGCCTGTGTTTCGGTGCGCTGGCCTGCACCGAGCTCGTCCCTGACCTGCAGGATATTGCCACCGGTTTCGTACGAGAGATCGAGTTGCTCGAGGAGCGCATCGAGTAACGACCCGCACGAGCGATCGCGCGAGTCCGGCGCGTTAGAACGCTTTCCCTTCGCTCATCCCCAAGCGCTTCGCGATGGTCGCCATCGGGCAAAAGCCTGTAAACGATGACTGAAACATGTTCAGACCGACGAAGGCCGGCAGGATGAGCCAGGCGATGTGGTGACTGTAGGCGAGGATCACGCCGGCGGTGACCATGATGCCTGCAACTCGAAAAACCAATTTGTCGATGTTCATAGCTGTGTTCCTTTCGTCTTAGTTCTCAGAACGAGTAGCGGAGCCTCGCGTAGACGTTCGTATTCTCTTGGAGCTGGCCAAAGAAGGTGTAGTCGTCGCGACCGAACATGAGGTTCGCGCCAATGACGATCGCCAGCGGCTCGACGACCTTGTAGGTGATCCGCGGTCGGATGTAGGTGTCGAGCTCGTCCGGCGAGAAGAAGACGAAGAGCGAGAGCTCGAGCTTGTCCATCACCAGGAGCTGGTTGAGCCGCAGCGTGATGAGATGCCGGAACTCGTGTTGCTCGTACTGAGGCCAGAACGAGCTCGAGGTCAGCTCGTCATGCTTGAGCGTGTATTCGAGGTAGTATTGCAGGCCCATTTGAAACTTCGGAAAGAGCTCGCGCTCGTAGCCCACCAGGCCTCGAAACTGCGAGTTCGGTGTGGCCGGAGTCGTCCCCGCTCGGTCCTTAAACGAGTCGTAAAACGCAGCCTCGACGTTGAAAAGCCCACCGAATAGAGGCGTGCGCAGGCTTGCGCCGTAGACCGCAAGGCGCGCGTAGGTAAGCCCCACAATGCTGTTCGGGTCGGCCGGGTCGGTGAGCGCCAGCGCATTCGGCTGCATCCAATAACCGACGTAGCCATAGGCGGCGAGCTCGACGGCGCCCGCTGTGCCGTAGAGACGGCCGTGCACCGTTCCGTTTCGCAGGCGCTGCTCTGGGAACAGCGGTTCGATGGGCGTGATCGGAGATCGATCGCCAATGATCTCGCCGACCAGCGGATTGAAGAACGACAAACGCTGCCCGTTGATGAAGCGATCCGGCTCGAAGATTGGGGTCCAGATCAGATCCAGCCCGACCTTCTTGATCATGAACGTCGTCTGGACCGAGTTGGACGGCGCCTTGAGATATTCGTCCGCGCGACCGATGAAGAACGAATTGAAGTCCTTCGGAAAGAGATCGTTCAAAAACAGGAAGTCGCCCGTGCCCCAAGTGAGCACCTGACGTCCAAACCGCATGCTGAACCAGCTGCCGCCGCGTACGAAGATCGACGCGTCTCGAATGTCGAACCAGATTCGACGCTCGACGGCGTCCGCAAAGACGTCGCCCCGGAACCGCGCGCTGACGATTTGGTGGGTAGCGTCGAGGTTCAGACGAAAGCGCGCCTCATTTGCCACGAGCTCATTAGCGCTGGCGCTGCTTCGGACCACGCGCGGCGCGATGAGGCCTTCGACGAATCCGCCGATGTGGAAGTCCCAGGCACTGCCGCCGGGTTTGCCCCCGGAATTGCCACCGTCCTCCTCTTCCCAGTCGTCGAATTCGCCCCAGTCGTCCTCGGCGCGGTTCTCTTCGATGGGTTCGACATCGCCGGCAAGCTCCTCTGGGCTCCCGGTGCTCGAAGCTTCATCGACCGGCCCTTCGGCCTCCGCTTCGAGCGTATCCTCCGCCTGGGGCTCAGCCGTGGACTCCGCATCGGAGTCGGAGCCAATAGATGGCCCAGCGTCCGACTCGCCGGCGCCCTCCTCTGTCGAGATTGCGGCTGCGTCCTGTTGGTCTTGGGCGAGCGCCCCGGAGGCTAGCGCGAGCGCGGCGAAAACGATCGCGGCAACCGCCGCGCACCTCGGTGAGGGGACGCCCGCGCGGCACTGCTTCGTCGTACAGATGGTCGGTTTCATGGCGCTATTCCCTCACGCATGTCTTCGAGCTGGGCTCAGCGCAGCCACTTCTGGGGCGGGTTGCGAAGAGAGCCTTCGATGAAGATGTCGTCGGGAATCCCGAGGTCGTAACTCACGTTGCTGACGTCGCTCAGCGTGTAGCCGCCCGATTCCAAATCACTAACCTTGAGCCGCGTAATGGTCGGCTGCCCTTGGACGGTGTCGACCTTGGCCGTTTCGATGCGCCGGTAGACCTTGCCCTGCGCGTTTACGTACTCGATCTTGCTCGGCAAAAAGGTCTTCTTGTTGATGCGTAACGTGTAGTGCGCGAACTCCACGCCCTTGCTGCTCTTGGGGGTGCTCTTCACCACGTATTCGGTCTCCGTGGTTTCGAGAAGCTCGTGCTTGTCTTCGTCGGGATGGCGCCCGGAGATGTCCTCGTAGAAAAAGTGGGTGCCTACGAAGCTCGTGCGCTCGTCACTTGCCGCGATTCGCTTGACGAGGTCGAGACCCGGCAGGTACAGCCAGCGGTCGTCGTCCTTGGTCGCGTGCTTCTTGACCAAGAACGCCGTGTTTCGAACATCGGCGGGCTGGTCGAAAACGACGAGGTAGTTCTGGTCGCCTCCGTCTTTCAGGTCGCGCCGAAGGACGGCGAACTGGCGACGCTGGGAACGTCCCTTGCTGTCGACGATCTTCATGCGTACGAGCGCGCGGCCGTCGTTGGCCGCGTAATACTGGGCGTTGTTGGTGCGATTCACGATCTGGCTCGCGTCCTTCAGGTCGCCGGCCTCGGCAGACATCGTAGACGTGGAAAGAAAGATCGCTGCGGCGACGGCCGCCCACCAGGTCCTTGTAAGGGTCTTCATGCTGTTTGCTCCTTGTTGGTCGCGAGGGGCGCTGACGTATCGTCCCCGGTCGTTGCGAGTTTCTTTTTTGGAGGGGAGATCCGGCCTTGGATTTGCATCATGATCGAGGGGAGTAGAATCACCGTGACGACGCTCGAGACGGCCATGATGGCGGCCATCAAGAAGCCCACGGTGTTGTAGGGAACGAGCGGCGCTCCCAGCAGCGGAAGGAAACCGATGGCGATGACGATCGCATTGCGCGTGATCGCCCTCCCCGGCTCCTGGAACATGAGCGACATCGTCTCCCTCCAGTCACCGGTCTCCCCTTGAATGGCCCGAGCCCGCTCGAGGAAATGAATCGCGAAATCGACCGAGAGGCCGAGCGTCAACGACGACAGGACAGCGACGGGCATGTCGTAGTCTTTGCCGATCAGACCGATCAGCCCGTAGGTGAACACGATCGTGATCGTGAGCGGAATCATCGCGAGCACGCCGTACACCGGCGAGCGGAACAAAAGCACCATCATCAGGAACACGATGACGAACGCGCCCATCAAGCTCTCGAGCATCCCGCCCACCATTTCGTCCTGCCAAACAGTGTTGAGGAACGTGAGCCCGGCCCACTGGGCTCGCAGGCCCTCGGGCGGGGGGTTGGCCGCGAGGAAGGCGTCCAAGTCCGTCTTGACCGAAACCATGTCCTGGTTGTCGCCGCTCTTGAGCTGCATCCAGACCGCGCTTTCGCGGTAGTCGGGGCTCACCAAGTGCCAAAGATCATTCGGTCGGTGAGACGACTGGAACTGGAGAAGCGTCTGCGCGACGCCCTCGGTGGAGCCAGGGATGCGGTAGTCTTTCTCTTCACCGCTGATGAGCTCGCGGTAAACCGTCTTCACGACATCGGCGATCGAGCTCGTCTTGCCCACGAGCGGCAGCGCCTCGGCTTCCTCTTGAAGTCGCTCGATGTATGCCAGGTGCTCGGGGTTCTGAAAGGTCTTGCTCGCCGTCTGCGCCTCTTCGAGCGCGGTCTGCACGAGCTGCCACTGCTCGGACTCTTCGCCAGCCGTGTCGAACACCAGGTCCGAAGTGGCCTCGATCAAAGCGTCCGGGACGGTTGTCACCTCTTGCTTGCTCGCGGTTTCAGCGCCGGCTTTGAGACCGTCCCATCGACTGCGCATGGCGTCGCTCGCGCCTTGCATGGCCGAATCACCAGCTGCGACGATCCCAGTGTTCGCATCCCGGTCCTGTTTCATGATGAGGAAAGCTGTGTACGTGCCGGCAAGCTCCCGGTTGAGCACCGAATCGGCCACGCGGATCTTGTGCGAAGGCTTGAACCAGCGAACGGGGTTGTCGTTGATGTTGATCTGCGTGATGCCGTATCCACTAATCGCGATCGCGGCGACCGTGAGCACGAGGATGGGCTTGGCGAAGCGAAGGCTCCTCGCGCCCACGGCTTCGACCGCGCGACCGAGGAGGCCACCTTCACTCGCGTCTTGCTTGCTCGAGAGCAGCGCCTTCAAACGCTTCTCGGGTAGCGCGGCAATGTACGCCGGGACGAAGAGGATCGTCAGGACGAAGGCGATGCCGATGCCGAGCGCGACGAAAACGCCGAAGACTCGAACCGGAGGGATCGGCGTCAGCGTCAGCGAGAGGAAACCCGCCGCCGAGGTGAGGGACGTGTACAGCAT
>JABDJF010000015.1 GCA_013002645.1 Myxococcales bacterium | reverse complement strand
GTGTTCCACCGTCATCGAGCTCTCTTTTGGCGAGGGCCTCCAACTGGTCTAAACCACCTAGGGTCGAAACCCCGTGCTCGCCATGTTTTCGACCGAAAAGGTCGAGGACCCAGCGCACTTCCCCCTGCCGACGCCGCGCGGCGAGGGAGGATTGGATGTGCGTCCGATGCTGTTCGAGTGCGGTGATCAGCGCGTCGATTCCGGTGCCCCGGGTCGCGCTGGTGGCAACGATTGGCGTCTGCCAGTCTCCGTCCTGTCCGCCAGCGGCCCCGACAGCCTTGGCGGTTTGGATCGCTCCCTCCAGATCGGCGACCGCGCGTCGTGCGAGCTCCTCTTGATCGGCCTTGTTGACGACCAAAATGTCTGGAATTTCCATGATGCCCGCCTTCAAGAACTGAAGGACATCGCCGCTTCCCGGCTGGATCACGAGCACGACCGTATCCGCCACGTCGACGACGTCGACCTCGGATTGGCCTACGCCGGTCGTCTCGACGATGACCATGTCAAACGCCGCAGCTAGAACACGCACCGCAGAGTTGGCCGCGTAGGCGAGGCCGCCGACTTCCCCTGCGGTTGCAAGCGAACGTACGAAGAGGCCGGCATCCGTCGGGTCGAAGCTCATGCGAGCGCGGTCGCCGAGAAGCGACCCGCCCGACCGTATGCTCGAAGGGTCGACGGCCACGACTCCGACCGTGCGACCGCCCCGCCGTACCGATCGAGCGAGTACGGACGTGAGCGTGCTCTTGCCGACGCCCGGTGGACCCGTGAGTCCAACGCGATGCCCGCCGGCAGCCTTGGGCGCGTCCTTGAGCGCGGCCAAGAGCGCCGCCACTCCCGCCTGCGACTCTCGCCTCCGATCTTCGACTAGGTTCAAGGCGCGAGAGACAGCCGCCTTGTCGGACGACATGACGTGCCGCGCGTCCGCGCTCGGGTCACTCGGCGGCATTCTGGTGGTCCACCAGGTCGATCAGGTCGCTCATGATGTTGTCGAGCTCGAAGTCTTTCGGCGTGTAAACCGCGGCAACCCCTTCTGCGCGGAGGCGCTCGGCGTCCGCCTCGGGAATGATGCCGCCGGCGACCACCGGAATGTCGCCGAGACCTGCATCGCGAAGCCGCTGGACGACCTCGGGAACCAAGGCGAGGTGGGAGCCGCTGAGGATACTCAGTCCGATCAGGTGAACGCCCTCTTCGAGCGCGGATGCCACAATTTGCTCGGGCGAGACGCGGATTCCCTCGTACACGACGTCGAACCCGACGTCTCGGGCCTTGATGGCGATTTGCTCGGCGCCGTTCGAATGCCCGTCGAGGCCGGGCTTGCCGACCAGGAGCTTCGCGCGCCGGCCCATTCGGGCCTCGAGTGCGTCGAGCCGTTTTCGAAGACGGTTGATTGTTTCTGCGGCGGCTCCCGAGCGAGAGGCCTTCACCGTCGCGCCGGCAACGCCCGTCGGTGCCCGATACTCCCCCCAGACTTGACGAAGAGCGTTGGCCCATTCGCCTGTCGTCACGCCCGCATGCGCAGCGGCGATCGAGGCTCCCATCAGGTTTTCGTCGGTCTTCGCGACGCGCTCGATTTCTGCGAGTGCCGTTTCGGCCGCAGCGCCGTTTCGCGCTTCCTTCCAGCGGGCGAGCGCAGCGCGTTGGCGGGTATCGACCTCGGGGTCGACGGTCAGAATCGCGTCGTCGAGATTCTCGATCAGAGGAGAGTCTGCGCCCTCGATGTACTTGTTGACGCCAACGACGACTTGCTCACCAGCCTCGATGGCGCGAAGACGCGCCGCATTCGATTCGACGAGCCTCTGCTTGATGTAGCCCGTCTCGACCGCTTCGACCGCTCCGCCGCGCTTCAAGACCTCTTGCACCTCGGCCCAGGCCGAGTCGACCAGCTGCTGTGTCTTCGCCTGGACCACGGGGCTGCCGTTGAACAGGTCGTCGTACTCGAGAAGGTCGGTTTCGTAGGCGAGGATCTGTTGGGCACGAAGCGACCACTGCTGATCCCAGGGTCGCGGAAGCCCGAGCGCCTCGTTCCAGGCTGGCAGCTGGATCGCGCGAGCACGGGCGTCTTTGCTCAGGGTGACCGCCAGCATTTCGAGGACAATCCGGATGACGTTGTTCTCGGGTTGCTGCTCGGTCAGACCCAGCGAGTTGACCTGAATCCCATAGCGAAAACGGCGCTGCTTCGGATCTGTGACCCCATACCGCTCACGCGTGACCCGGTCCCAGAGCTCGACGAACGCGCGCATCTTGCAGAGCTCTTCGACGAAGCGAATGCCCGCGTTGACGAAAAAGCTCATGCGTCCGACGACCTTGCCGAACTCGTTCTCAGGCACCCGACCCGTGGCTTTCACCGCATCGAGCACCCCGATCGCGGTGACCAACGCATAGGCGAGCTCTTGCGTCGGCGTCGCGCCTGCTTCCTGCAAGTGGTAGCTGCAGATGTTGATCGGGTTCCACTTGGGAACCTCTTCGACGGTGTAGGTGATCAGATCGGTGATCAAGCGCATCGACGCGGCGGGCGGAAAGATGTGTGTGCCGCGCGACAGGTATTCTTTGATGATGTCGTTTTGGGTGGTCCCTCGAAGGACGTGGTGATCGACACCTTGGTCCTCCGCAGTGGCGATGTAGAGTGAAAGCAACCAGACGGCAGTCGCGTTGATCGTCATCGACGTGTTCATCTGGTCGAGAGGCAGCCCATCGAAGAGGGCGCGCATGTCGCCGAGGTGCGAAACCGGGACGCCGACCTTGCCGACCTCGCCGCGAGCAAGCGGATCGTCCGCGTCGTAGCCGGTCTGGGTGGGCAAATCAAAGGCCACACTGAGCCCGGTTTGGCCTTTCGCGAGGTTGGTTCGGTAGAGCTCGTTTGATGCGGTGGCCGTGCTGTGGCCCGAGTAGGTCCGCATGATCCACGGTTTGTCGCGCTCTCGCTTGCCGTACTCCGCCATTGGCCGGTCCTTTCCTCTGCGATTCGCCCGAGGAGGCCAGAAGCCTACCTCGTTTTGACTTGCACTGCGTTTGGGGCCTTCGTGACCGTTGCGGTGCGATTTACAGCTTCACACAGTCAAGCCTGAACCCCCTTCCACTATCATACGGCCGTGACGGGTCAAGCCCCCGATTACTGGGTTTTTGCGAGCTTCTCACCTCTGGCCGATGTTGTAAATTTGCGGTAAATGTCTCCGATGGCCGAGACGAACGCGGCGATGGGGCAGCGTCTGCGAGAGCTTCGGCTTCGTCGGGGCCTGCAGCAAAGCGAGGTCGCTCGACGTCTGAAGATCTCACCCGCCTATTTGAGCCTCATCGAAAAGGGTAAGCGCGTCGTCCAGCTGCCGCTGCTCTTCCAGGCGTTGGAGCTCTACGGCGTGGCGGTGGAGGACTTCATGTCGAGCCTCGGCGAGCGCCGCGTCGACGACGGCCTCGCTCGTCTCCTCGACGACCCGCTTCTTCGCTCGCTCGACCTCAGCGAGGAAGATCTCGCCAGTATGACAGCCGAGCCCCGCATGATGGCGACGATCACGGCTCTATTCAATCTCTATAAGAATACGCGTAGCCAACTCGACCACGTGATGACCAGCCTTGCGGAACGGGAGCAGCAGGCCGACGAAGGCGCCGTTCGCTTCGACTACAATCCCTACGATGAGGTGACGGACTTCCTCGAGCAAAACCACAACTGGTTTGGGCAGCTCGAGGAACGCGCGCAGCAGTTCCGGCGCGATTCCGCGTTTGGTCGTCGTGTGACGAGTGACGATCTCGAGCGGGGACTCCTCGATCAGGTCGGCGTGCGTGTGCTGCGCACTCCCGAACGGTCCGTCAGCTCCGTCATTCGAACTTGGAATGCGGAGGAGCGAATCCTCACGGTTTCCGGTGATCTCTTCGAGCAGCGGCTGAAGTTTCAGCTCGCCCACACGATTGCCCTCGGCCTTTTCGATGAAGAAGAGCTGCACAAGTCCATCCTCGAGGGATACCAGGGCCAACATGCCGAGACCCGACAGCTAATCAAAATCCACCTCGCGAACTACTTCGCGGGCGCCCTGTTGCTTCCGTATCCGGAGTTCTATCGCAACGTGACCAAGACGCGCTATGACGTCGAGCTCCTCGCGCAGCTGTTCGAGTCCTCGTATGAAACGGTGGCCCATCGCATGTGCAATCTGTCCGATCCGCGGCGCCGCGGGGTGCCCATGCACTTCCTCAGGGTCGACGTTGCGGGCAACATCTCCAAACGTTACTCGGGCGATGGCATTCGCTTCCCGCATCAGGGTGGCTCCTGCCCCAAAATGGCGGTCCACTTGGCCTTTCTCACCCCGAGCGTGATCAGCAAGCAGTACTCCGCGTTTCCAGACGGATCGACGTATTTCTGCTTTGCCAAGGTCGTCAGCGAACCTCAGCAGGGGTCGCTGGTGAAGGGGACGACCTACAGCATCGGCCTCGGAACACACGCAGACAACGCGAGACACTTCGCCTATGCCGACGACCTGCCCTTTGCAGACCCCAAAAAGATGGCCGTGCCCGTTGGAACGACCTGCACCTTCTGCGAGAGGACCGATTGCAACATGCGGTCAGCACCAAGCTACAAATTCGCGTTCCGCGTCGACGAGTACATCAAGAAAGACAACTTCTTCTCGCCGCTCGTGCGGGGGGATGCCGTTGCGGACGGGGAGAAGCCGGCTCGCCGGAAGCCATCCGCGTGATATGTTTCTGCCCTGGAGGTGAGGATGCCGTCGTTCGATGTCGTTTCCAAGATCGAGCAACATGAAGTCGACAATGCGCGCAACCAAGCGAGCAAAGAGATCGCTCAGCGGTACGATTTCAAGGGCACCGAGAGCACGATCGAACAGACCGACGAGGGAATCGTGATCCGCGCCAATAGCGAAGGCCGCGTCGATGCGGCCCGCGACGTGCTCGAGAGCAAGATGGTTCGCCGGCACGTGTCTTTGAAGTCGCTCGACGCGCAGCAGCCGCAGCAGGCGGGCGGCCAGATGTGGCGTCAGCTGGTCAAGCTCAAGGAGGGAGTCCAGAAGGAGAAGGCGAAGGAAATCGTCAAGGCCATCAAGGACAGCAAGCTCAAGGTCCAAGCCTCGATTCAGGGCGACTCGGTCCGCGTCTCCGGCAAAAAGCGCGACGACCTCCAGGCGACGATCGCGTTCCTCAAAGAGCAGGACTTCGACCTACCGCTTCAATACGTGAACTTCCGGGACTGAGGCGCAACGCATTGGCTCAGGGCAAACAGGAGATACGAGTCGGCTACCAGGGCAGCGAAGGAGCCTACAGCGAGCTGGCGGCGAAGCAGCATTTCGCCGACGTCGGCAAGCCGCTTCGCTGCATCGGCTATCACAGCTTTCGCCAAATGCTCGAGGCCTTGAAGGCCAAAGAGCTCGACTTCGCGGTGCTGCCGATCGAGAACTCGATCGCCGGTTCGATCAACGAAAGCTACGACCTGCTCGCGAAGATGGGGCTCTCCCTCGTCGGGGAAGAGTTCCAGCCCATCGCGCACTGCCTGATCGGCGCAGCGGAGGTGGCCGTCGCCGACATCCGCCGCGTGTTCTCTCATCCGGTCGCCCTGGCGCAGTGCAGGGAGTTTTTGGAGACACTGCAAGATTGTCACGTCGAAGCCTTCGCGGACACCGCGATGTCGGTGGAGAAAGTGAAGCAGGACGCAGACCCAACGCAGGCAGCCATCGCCAGCGAACAAGCCGCGGCGCTGCATGGCTTGCCTATCTTGCGCAGGGAGATCGCCGATCACCCGGAGAACTATACGCGGATGGTGGTAGTGGGCTCGGAGCCTGCGCACTACGAGCCTGCGGTGCCCTGCAAGACCTCGTTGATCTTTTCGACCATCCACCAACAGGGCGCGCTTGCACGATGCATCGACATCTTCGCGAAGCGGGGCTTGAACCTCACCAAAATCGAATCGCGCCCGAAGCCGGACACGCCGTTCGAGTACATTTTCTACGTCGACTTCGAGGGCAACATCGATCGCGAAACCACGCAGGCGGCGCTCCATGAGCTCGAGGAGGTGACGACCTTCTTGACCGTTCTCGGTTCGTATCCGACCCGCCGGGCAGGTGCTAGCTAGCAATCGCGGCGGCGACTCCATCGATTCGGTCGGCATCGCTGCTCAGGCCCGCAGCCAGGCAGGTCGCCGACACCATCTTCAGGGCGGCGGCTTCGCCCGGACCATCCTTTTGCGTCCGAGCTGCCGCCAGCGCTTCGAGCGAGTCGATCATCGCGTCGTGACGGCGGCCGCGCGCGAGCTGCAGGCACGCTGAAGCGATTGATATTCGAATCGCCGCGCCCGGTTTTCGAGTGGGGCTCTTCCTCGCAGCGTCGAGCGCTCGCACCGCGGACTGGATGTCCTCGCGACTGATGTACGAGACCACGCGCAGGCAGTGGGCTCCCGTGAGATCTCCGCCCGCTGCGATGGCGGACTCGATCAAGGCATCAAACTGCTGATGGTCTCGGTCTTTGAGGACCTGGACAATCGCTTCAGCGCTGTTTTCGAGCGTCGCCTCGGGCACTGGAATCGTCGGCCGTTCATCGTCGAGATCGGGCGGTGGGCCGCTCGGCAAACGGACCGCCCTGCTGATTTCCGACGCCGCCGAACGCGTATCCGCATCGGGCTGATACTGGACGGCGGCCGCAGCGAGCCGGACCGCGGCGGCGGAGTACCCGAGGTCCGCCGCGAGAGACCCTGCCTCGAGAATGGCCTGTGCACCCCGTTCCAGGTCGCCACCCTCACAGAGATACGCACCCACCGTCGCCGCCATAGACGGGCCGACCAAAGGCTCGGCGGTGTGAAGCGCTTCCGCAACGAAGCGGTAGACCTCGCTGCGACGAGCCGGTGGCATTCGTTGGAGAACAGCCCGGCGCAGTAGCTCGGACGTCGGCTTGCCCTGCGGGGACAGCAGGCCGTCATTGACGAGCGCTTCGAGGCAGCGGCGCCGCGTGTTCGCTGGGATGCCGTCGAGGCCGACCGCTGCGTCGATCACTTGCCCCGAGGAAGCCGGGAGTGCGGTGCAGGCGACTTCGAGGTAGCGCATCGACGAAGTGTCGAGCGTTGCGAATCGTTCTTCGAGTAGCGCGCGCGGCCCGATGTACTGGCGCCGGTCTGCGGCTTTTTCGCGCCAGACGAAGCGCTTGCCGTCGTGAACCAAGTCACCGGTGGCGACCATCGTGCGGGCGGCTTCCTCGATGCCAAGCACCGTCGTGCCGCCCGTGATCACCAGGTGCTTGGCGATTTCCGTGTCTGCGTCGGGGCCGAGGACGCCCGCTGCGACCAGGAGGGCTTCGCTTGGATCGATCGCTGGGAGCTCGATTCGGACAGACTCCTGAAGCGAGCGAAGCCCAGCCGGAACCGTCGGCTCCGTCGTTCGGATGCAGAGCATCGCGGACACGGTCTCGTCCGCTAGCGTGGGGCCCAGGACCCAGAGCGTGGCCGGATCGAGCGCCGAGATGCGATTCACGTAGATCCACGGAAGTCCTTGGTCGGTACGAAGCGCTCGGAGCAATGCCTTGAGTGCGTGGATCGTCGCGTCCCGGCGTGGAGGGGTCGCACAGGCGATGGCCTTGATCGCATCGGCTACCCCGGGCTCGGTCTGTTTGAGCCGCTGCCGCGCGAATTCGAGTGTCCGCCATGCTTTCAGCA
>JABDJF010000002.1 GCA_013002645.1 Myxococcales bacterium | reverse complement strand
GTTCATGGTCCGCCTCGAAGAGATCCGGCAGTCCGTTCGCATCATCGAGCAGGCAATCGAGCAGATGCCCGACGACGGCCCCGTCAACGTGGATGACCCACGCATCGTCTACCCAGATAAGGACGCGGTCTACACGACGATCGAGGCCACCATCGCGCACTTCAAGCTCGTCATGGAAGGGCTGCAAACGCCGAAGGGCGAGGTCTACAGCTTCACCGAGGGCGGCAACGGCGAGCTCGGCTTCCACATCGTCTCCGATGGGAGCGGCACACCTTACCGGGTGCGGGTCCGGCCGCCTTGCTGGTACAACCTCGCGGCTTCTCGCGAAATGCTCCTCGGCGGAATGATCGCCGACATCATTCCAACCTTCGGATCGGTCAACATGATCGGTGGGGAGTGCGACCGCTAAGCGATGTCCAAGTTCACCTTAGATGGCAAAGAGATCGGCTTCGAGCCTGGAGAGACCGTCATGCAGGCCGCCTGGCGGGAGGGAATCGAAATCCCGCACTACTGCTGGCACCCCGGTCTTTCGATCGCCGCGAACTGCAGAATGTGTCTGGTTCAAATCGAGAGCGGACGCCAGATGGCCATGCCGCAGCTCGTATTCGACGAAGCCCAAGGCGAATACGTCCCGGCCACGAAGCCGAAGCTTCAGCCAGCCTGTCAGCTCCAGGCCGCAGACGGCATGGTGATTTCGTCCACCAACGACGAGGTGAAGACCGCACAGGCTTCCGTGCAAGAGTTTTTGCTACTCAATCACCCGGTCGATTGCCCGATTTGCGATCAGGCGGGGGAGTGCAAGCTCCAAGATTACTACTACGAGCACCAGGGGACGCTGAAGCGCAAGCTCACCGAACCGGTGCACAAACCAAAAGGTGTCCGCTTCGGCCCGACCATCGTGTACGACGCCGAGCGATGCATCATGTGCACCCGCTGCATCCGAGTCTGCGACGAAGTCGCCAAGGACCACGTCCTCGACATGCGCGAGCGCGGCAACCGAAACGAAATCATACTCGCGCCGGGCAGAGAGCTCGACCACAAGTACACGCTGATGACCGAGCACGTCTGTCCGGTTGGCGCGCTGACGAGCCAAGATTTTCGCTTCAAGGCGAGGGTTTGGTTCCTCAAGTCGGCGCCAAGCGTCTGTACCGGCTGCGCCACCGGCTGCAACAGCCACGCCGACTACGACCCCCGCAACGGCAAGATCTACCGCCTTCGGCCCCGCGACAACGCCGACGTGAACAAGTTCTGGATGTGCGACGACGGGATGATGACCTACACGCGCCACGATACGGACCGACTGCTGATGCCGACCGTGGGGCGTGGCGATGCGCGCATGCCGGTCAGCGAAGACGAAGCGTTGGTCCTAGGCGCCGAGAAGCTCGAGAGTGTCGACGGGACAAAGCTGGCGATCGTTCTGAGCGCTCAGCACAGCACCGAGGACAACCTTGCTCTCGCCAAGCTCGCTTCCGCCTTGGGCACTGACCGGCTCTACCTGGCGGCGCTGCCCGCATGGGAAGGCGACGACATTCTTCGTAGCGAAGACCAGAACCCGAATCGCGCCGGTGCGTCCATGGCGGCGGCTGGAACCGCGTTGAAGACGGTGGCCGATCTGCTGGCCGATGTTCGAGCCGGCACGGTGCAGGCGGTGCTTGCGCTCGGCTGGGCGACGGAACAAACGATCGAAGAGCTTGCGCCGCTGCTCGCCTTGGACCGAGTCGTCTCGCTCACGAGCCACGTGGGCGCGCTGCCTGCCGTGGCCTCGGTCACGATTCCTGTCGCGGACACGTTCGAGCTCGACGGTAGCTTCGTGAACGCCCAGGGTATGTCGCAATCGTTTCGGCCCGTGCTGCCCGCGCCGGCAGGCGTCGAGCCCGCCTGGAAGACGATTTCGCATCTCGCTCGTCAGCTCGGCAAGGAGCTCGGTTTCGAGGACCTCGAAAGCCTCCGTCTGGGCCTCGTCGACTCCGTGGAGGCGGCTCAATGACCACGACGTTTCTGGTCGTCTCCTCCTTCGTGAAGGTGATGGTCGTCCTCGTGATCACCGTCGGAACCTTCGCTCCAATCATCATTTGGGCCGAGCGGCGCCAAAGCGCCATGATTCAGGACCGGCTGGGGCCGAGTCGCGCCGCCATCACGCTCCCCGCCTCGGCGGTGGCCTTCATCGATCGCGCGCGTCTTCCGATGTGGCGCCTCGCCGCGCTGACCGGCATCGTGGCCATCGTTGCGCTTCTCACGCTGA
>JABDJF010000824.1 GCA_013002645.1 Myxococcales bacterium | reverse complement strand
CGCTGAAATCGTCCGACGCAACCTCGCCGAGATGCCCTTCGACGTGACGGAGTTTCTTGAGGTCGAGCTCCCCGACAAGATCGACCCCGACTGGGGCAACTAGGTAGAAACTGAGCTCTGAGAACCGAGACTACCGTCCAGTCAGTCCTTGCTCGTCCAGCCGACGACGAGACGGTAGACCGCCTGGTGGTTTGTGATCAGTACGTCGGGGGTGTTGGACACCCATCGACGGTGCATCCAGGCGAGCTCCAACCCGACAAGAGCGCGCCTTCGATGCCAGCTCCCCCCGACCCAGAGGTCCGTGTAGAGCCCGATGCCGAAGCGGACGCCCTGGAAGATCTCGGGGATCGACGGAGCGGTTGCCGAGAAACCAATCGAGGCGCCGAGCACAGGGGCGATCGGACGCATCCTGCCGCGCCAGGTTGCAAAGGGGCCGACGTCCAGCAGCGGGCGCCTCGCCTGCTCGGTGTCTCGAAGTGTCTCGGTTTGCCAAGCGCCGCCGGCGATCAGGCCTCCGAGATGGAGCTGGCCCCAGGGACGATTCGCGACGCGCCCGGCAAAGCGAAGCGTGAGCGCGTAGGTCGGGAGCGTCCGGTCTTCGAGACGGACGAATCCGAGGTCGCGCTGGGTCGTGCCGCCCAGGCCAACGCTTCCTGAAACCTCGTTTGTCCGTAGCAGAGCGTTGGCCTCTCCGCAAAAGACGAGGATGGCCAGCGCGACTAGGGTGAAGACGAGCCTCATCGAATCCCTTCCAGTCTCGCGCCACCAAGCCGGCTCGCCTCTCGAAGACCGGAGAGGAACGCTCCGTGAATGGTGCCGTTGTAGGCGTAGTACGTCGCTTCACCGGCGAAGAGGATTCTATCGAGGACGGGCGCTGCGAGCGCGTCGTGGTCGGCAGGAGAGGCGCCGATGGGAATGAAGCTGTAGGAGCCGTGACACAGGGGATCTCGCGACCAATGCGTGACGTGGGTGGCGACGGGCGCGGGAACGCTTCTTTGGAGGGCCTCGGAAAGGGCGGCGAGCGCGTCGTCGATCAGAATCGGATCGGCGGTCGCCGGCTCCATCGACTGCATGGTCCGAGAGTAGCCGCCTCCGTAGAACGCAACGAGGGTCGGAGCTCCCGCGTCGTCGGTGAAATCGACGAAAACTGGGTTCGCGCCTTCTTTGGAGGCCATGTACACGAGGGCGTCTCGGTCGAAGGCGTCGAGCCAGAAGGCCTGATCGAACACCAGTATGATCTTCTCGAGGTTGCCCATTTGCAAGCGATCGATGGCCTGCCGTTTGGCGTCGGGCAGCGCGGGAGTGAACGCGATCGCACCCGCCTTCAAGACCCCAAGCGGAACGGTGACGATCACCTGCGACCCGGTGAATTCATCGCCGCTCGAGGTGCGTACGCGAGCGCCGGTGTCGTCGTAGGCGACCGACACGACCGTCTGCCCGAGACGGATGTCCAGGCCTTCGGCCAATGCTTCGACGAGGCGTCGATAGCCCCCGACCGGAAGATGGTCACCTCCTGCAAGGCCGGACTCCTCGTACCAATGATCGAGCGCGATCACCTCCGCCGGCCCGGACGTGTCGAGCTCGGCGACCCCGCGCAACATGGCGCGGGTCCGTCGCGCACTCACCTCGTCGTAGCCCTTCTGCTCGATGAAACGGTCGATCCCGTCCGCGACCGACGCGTCCGAACCCAGTGCCGACAACAGGTCGCTCTTATCGCGAAACATGCGTATCGCCCGGTCCTCGAGCTCGTCCAGCTCGGCCGCCGAAATCGGCCCGACGCCCTCTTCCCAGCCGAGCACGGAATCGTAGCGGTGCGGCACGTAGTCGAGGCCCCGCGCGTCCATGTACTGGGCCACCGGGTTGTCGACGACGCTCTGAAGCCAAGAGCCACCTGCGTCGAGACGGGCCGCGCCCACGTCGATCGTCGAAGCACGCCCACCGATACGGCTCCGCGCTTCGAGGACGACCACGGGGATTCCCGCACGGTCGAGCGATCGCGCAGCGGTGAGCCCCGCAACCCCGGCACCCACGACGACCACTCGCTCTACGGGCGTCGACACCCGTCCCACCTCGGGGGTGCAGCCGAGCGCGATCAGAAGAAGGAAGAACGACCCGATTCGGCTCAGGAGCTCCACAGCGAAGACCTACGCCATCCGAACCGGAACCGCTTGTCGTTTTTCGCGGAGGATCCGACCCGGAGGATCAATCATCCAAGTCCGTCGAGCGGTCGAGCGTTTGGCAGGGCGTCGGTCAGCTCGAGGTGCGTTCTCGTCTAGGGGCACTGCCCGGAGGCTGTGCACTCGGCGACCGTGGGCCAGCACTGTGTGGCCGTATTACAGGACACGGGCGAGCCTTGCGGACACGCCACCTGGCCTGCGGGATCTTGCCAATTGGGATCGCAGGTACCCGTACCCGGATTGGGGTTGGGGTTGTTTGAGCTGCATTGCCCGGAGGCTGCACACTCGGCGACCGTGGGCCAGCATTGGCTTGCCGCGTTGCACGAGACCGGAGCGCCTTGCGGACACGCCACCTGGCCTGTGGGATCTTGCCAATTGGGATCGCAGGCACCTGTACCCGTGAGGGGAGGCGCAGAATCGCTACTGCAACCGAACACTGCGACGATAGGCACGAGCGCTGCGACGAATTTGAACATTCTCACCAGAAGACTCCTCTCTTGGCGACCGAGTCGAACAGACCTCGACGCACATTGATGACGGCGACCATATCACGAGCGCAATCAAGCGCACCACGTTCATCTTGAAGCTTCAAGCGTCGCGCGCGGACATGTGCAGTCCCGCACAAAAAGTGGGCGTTAGATCGAAAGTCGTCCTGAGGTCGTCGTGATCGGCGGTCGCGACATTCGCCCCACATCGCCCCAGTGCGAGGAGTCGAAGCACGCCGGAAACACACGTGTAGACGCCGCCCGCACCGCATCGGATGGTTTCGTGCGGGCTCCCGTACGACGTGACGCCCTAGCCGACATTTCGAGCTTGGAGCGCTACTCGCGCCTGAGCACCCCTGACGACGGCTCGACCGACCGGCTCCCCGCGCGGGCGGCCCGAGATGCCGCGAACACCCTCGCCTCGAATCCCGCTGGGAAATCAATGGTTGTGGTTGACTCCGTGATCTCCACGAACAGCGGATCGGTCAAGGTAGGAAAGCCGCCAAGCGCTTCTCCTGCGTCATCAATGAAGCCGTCGTTGTTGTAGTCGGTGCCGGCAAAAAACGCGTACGCCCCGGGGGCGACACCGGTGATCGCATATTGGTAGCCTTCAGACGATGACGTCACGGCTTGCGCAAGCGATTCATAGTCTTGGTTGACCAGCAGAACGTAAAGCGTCCCGATTTCTCCTCCGCCGCTGGGCATGGACGCCGCGCCGACGGACGCCCGCACAGAAACAGTCGTCATCCCGCCGTTGGAGTCAAATGTGACCGTACCCAGGTAGATCCCATCCGCAAGACTCGACGTGTCGGCCGTGGCTTGGTACGTCCCCTCAGCACCAGTTGTCGGGGTGACCTGGAGCCATGGCTGATCGCTCGTGACTTGATTGACGGTCAAATCGCCCGCGCCACCATTTCGCACCGTAAGGCTGGCGCTCGGCTGTGTGGATGTCAGTTCAAGCGAGCGTGGGCTCACTTGAAGGATCGGGTCTTCGAGCGCGACCCCCTGAAGCGCACTTGCCGCCCGGACCGCGCCGAGGGCATCCACGAGGCCGTAGCCGAAAACCTGGTCTTTGCCAGGGGCACCAAGGTCCTCAACGATTGGAATTTGTGTCTGCGGATGTGCGCCCTGGAGCAAGAGATCGAGGTCATTCGGGGTGAGGTTCGGGTTCGCGGACTTCATCAGCGCGACCACGCCCGCGAAGTGCGGCGCTGCCATGGATGTACCATTCTGGAAGCCGTAAAGGAGTTCGCCATTGTCGTTCGCCAGCGTACTCAGGACGCCGTCAGCATAGCCGTCGCTATTGAGATCAACCCTCAAGTCGCCTCCCGGCGCGGCGACGTCGACCCTGTCTCCGAAGTTCGAATAGAAGGCCTTTTCCTTGTTGATGTCGACGGCGGAGACGGTGAACGCATCCGGAATCCCCGCGAGCGAGATGTTGTCCGAGTTTTTATTGTCGTTGCCGGCTGCGACGACCACGAAGATGCCTTTCGCACGAGCCGCAGCGATCGCGTCGACCGCGCACTGATCGATGGGGCCTCCGCCGAGGGACATGTTGAGTACATCTGCCGGAGGTGAGGCCCCGTTGTTGGCCGCGTTGGGTTCGCCCGCAGCGAAAAGCATGGCCTGACAGATGTCGAAGCTGGTACCTCCACCCACCCCGAGGACGCGCATCGGCATGATGGAAGCGCGCCCAGCAACGCCAGCCACGCCTTGGCCGTCGTTCGAGGTTGCGGCGATGGTGCCGGCTACGTGCGTGCCGTGAAAGCTACTGCCGCTACCATTCTCCCCGAGGTCGCCTGGATCCTCTGGATCTGGGTCCACGCCGTCTCCATCGCGGGCGCTTTGTACGTCGGAAATGAAGTCGAACCCTGCGACGATCTTGCCTGCGAAATCAGGATGACGAGATACAATACCCGTGTCGAGCACGGCAACCGTGACCCCTTCCCCTTCGGTCACGTCCCAGGCTTCCTCCAAGCCAATGAGCGGATAGTGCCATTGGAACGGGTAGAACTCGTCGTTCGGAGCTGCTGTGGCGCGCAGGATGTAGTTTGGAGAGGCAGTGGTCGTGCCGGAGCGCCGAAGCGCTTTGACCGCGGCTATCGTGGGCGACCATTGAATCGCTTTGGCAAGTGGTGAACGAACGACGGGCGCCGCATTCGACGCGCTCGATCGGCGGCGAACCTTCCAGCGGCCCACGACCGGCGCGCGGCGCTCGAGCTTGACATCAAGGCGTTCGTTGAGTCGCCGCCAGTCGCCGGGCAGCCGGGCCTTCGGGAGCCGTGTGTCGTCGCCCTCGGATATGAGCACATCGCCTTCGACGAAGTCGTGCGACGACGAAAGTTGGCCTTCTACCGTGGAGCTGATGGACACAGTCCCGACGGTCAGGTTGTAGAGCCCTGGGCCACCAGTCGAACAGGCGTCGTCGAGGCAGGCGGTGACGAGGAGGAAGTGGTCGCCTCCGGAAACCGCCTGCACCCAGTCTAAGTCGCCGGTGTTGATCGAGTTGGCAACCTGCTCTCCGGCATCGTTGAAGAGATACAGATCGAAGTCGGTGTTCATCGGGTTGGGGATGAACAACGTCGCGCCCTGGCCCGCGGCGAGTGACACGAAATAC
>JABDJF010000788.1 GCA_013002645.1 Myxococcales bacterium | reverse complement strand
TTCACGGGGCAGTTCAGCGATGAGACGACAAACGGCGATCTGGCCGTTACCGTGGGGGTGAATGTCGCAACCGAAGGGGTCTATCGCATCGAGGCCAACCTCTTCGACCGAAACGACCAACCCATCGCCTGGGCCCAAGCCGAAACGAACCTCTCGCCCGGGACGAGCGACGTTTCTCTCGTCTTTTACGGCCTGGCCTTCCACGACGCCGGCGCCGTGGCGCCCTTCACGATGCGCCAACTGCGAGGGTACCGCTTGCGGCGTGGCGATTCGCCGCACCGGGAAGACATGCCGGCCTACGACGCGGACTACGAGACGGCCGCGCGCTACTCGCTCGCCGACTTCCGATCCGTTGAACACGAGAGCCCGCACAAGCAGCGGATGCTCCAACGCTATCGCGATGCCATCGAACGCGGCGTCGTGTTGACCGAACCAGAGTTCGTAGGGGACGGACGCCAACCATGAATCGATACGAAAACGATGCGGCGCACGCGCGCCCGCGGAGGGAGAGCAAGCGATGATGAACCGGGAAAAAAGAGCAAGCATGATTCGTACGACACTGACGGCCCTCATGGCGGCGGCCTCGGTCTGGCTCGTCGCTCCGACGGCGCAGGCAGGGAAAGTCGGCGGTGGTGACGCCGGCCGTTGCGAGCGCTTGGAAAGCGAGTCGGTCACGACCTGTACCGGCAAAGGCAAGAACAGGGTCTGCGTCACCGAAGACACCTACTGCGGTGGGCCGGGGAACGACGGCTCCTGCTCCTGCGACGCGGGCTGCGCGGTGGCAGGAAATTGCTGCACCGACTATGAGCCCGTATGCGCGGGCAACTTCCAGTGCACCCCGGACTCGGGCCAGATCGTCTTCCTCCATCAAGGCGGGATGTGCTCGACGCAGTGGGACTATTCAGGGAGCTCGGACCGGCTCGCCGACGTGAGCGGGATTTCCAACGCCGTATCCGTCGACGTTCACGGGGTCCAAACCGATTCCACGGGCACACAAGTCGCCGCCAAGACGTTTGCCCGGTACGCGGACGCCTGCTGCACCGGCAGCAACAGCTGCATCGTCTACAACTACTCGAACGGCGACAACGTCGTCGGGTTCGCGCTCGACCAGTTGGCAAGCGTGGACCGGGTCTGCACCGGGAAGGGCAGAAACAAGGTCTGCGAGGACATCCCGAGCTGGAACATCCTCGAGGTGCGAACCGCAGCCGGCAACGGTGGCGGCAGCGAGCTCTCGAACTGGGAGCTGCTCGCAGATCTGTTTGCCTGCTCGCTCGCCCCAGAGATCAGCCCGAGCGGGATCCGCAACCTGTACGACCACAACAACACGCGCGGCGTGCCCGTCTACCACATGGGCGGCTTCCTCGATCAGGTGTCCGGGAGTGACGACATCACGCTCGACGCGGCCTGGTGGTTCCTGCCCTGGCACAACGACGGCGCCGTCGCCTATCACTCGGCAGGTGCGCGCAACGACTCGGTCGAATGGTGTGGGGACGGCAACAACCTCGTCTGGGACTGGGACTACTTCGGAAACTGGTGCGCAGACGAAAACCTCTGCAGCAGCAACTACGGAACCCTGTTCCAGGGCCACGCCATCGCCTACTGCTCCATGCTCATGGAGAACAGCGACCACATCGACCAAAAGATGGAGTACATCCTCTACATGGGTCAGTAGGCCACTGGGAACCCGCCGGCGCAGCAACGATGAGCCGGCGGCAGGTGTAAGGACGCGTGAAGACCCCTGAGAGCGGGATTTGGGTCCCGCCGCCCCTCGTTGCTAACGTTTCACGAGGCGGTCGGCACGATGTTTGGAGCTCGGATTGCGCTCGCAGGGATGGCGCTCACCGTTGGTTGTAGCGGTGAAATCGTAAGGGAGACGGACGTGCGCTCGGGACCGACTGCGGCACCGGCGGTGGTGGTTCCACGAGCCTCGATCTCACAGCCGGCAATGCGCTTCAAAGCCTGCTCGACACGACGACGCCCTGCGGTCCCGTCCTCGTCCCGGGCGATCCTGGCTCGAGCATCCTCATCGGCAAGCTCGACGGCACCGAGCTCTGCATGGGCAGCCTCATGCCCAAGGGCAACGGGTCAATCACGCCCCAGGAGATCGATCTCATCGCCACCTGGGTCTGCCAGGGCGCGGAGAACAACTAGGTCTCGCTCCCGGTACGCGCAGCTTACTCGTCCGGTCCCCACACGTAGTGGCTCATGTGGCCGGACGTCGCTCGGGGTCTTGCTCTCCGGTGAGCCCCGCTGCGAATAAGCCGAAGGCGTTGAACGCGGCGGGGGGAAAGACACTGGAACACCGCGGGCGCTAAGTCCCCGACACCACCTCAGTGCGAGGGACAGGATGTCCCAGGTGCAAGCGACGTGGTGACGATGTCTGACGTGCGTGCTCGCGCGACGGCGCTCGTGCAGCGCATGGCCGAGGGAGGGGAGATTCCCATGGCGTCGTTGCGTGAGCTCGGCGACCTGGTGCTTCGTTCCGAGCTTGGTGTTGAACGTGCGAGTCGTTGGAGGCTGCGAGGAGGCAAAGGAAAGCCCCGCGTGAAGCACGTGCAGCCTCTGGAAATGGCTACTCGCTCAGCGTTGCTTGCCAGTTACCCATACAGGTGCCGCCGGCAACAACCCCGACTTCTGCCTCGCCGAATGCTGAGCTCCCATCGATGGTCCCGCGAATCACCCAGTACCCCGCGAGGCCACCCTCTTCGTTGACGAGCTCGAACATCCCGTCGACGATGGGGATCTCCTCGGTCGTCAGCAAACCGCCCTCGCACAAGTCCGTGTCGAACTCGACCGCGAAAGCTTCTGTCGGATCGGTGGAACATGTGCTGCCCGGACTCGAGACAGTCGGACGAACCAGCGCGGTTCCTTCCTCATTGACTACGAAGCAAATGGTGAATGTGCCATCGGGAGCGTCCCCCGTTCCGGTATAGATCCCGGTCGCCGGAGGCTCGGTTCCTCCGACGCCAGCCGCACCAGCGCTTCCACCTCCGCCGAGGCCACCGACGCCGCCGGCACCACCCATGCCGTTCGGGTCTTCATTCGACGAGCTGCATCCCACGAAAATCAGCGAAACCAAGGCCAGCAAGGGCACCATCTTGTCCATGAGCTCCTTCATCTCAACCTCCCTGAACCTGATCGTATCGCGGGGAGGCGGTGGGTCAAGTTGAGTGACGATCAAGTCACCATGCAGTTTCTGCGCCACCCGAAGCGTTCGTATAACCCGCCTCCGAATAGACCTCCGGGTGAGTCATCGCGATCGAATCATGCATTTCGAGCAATGAAAAAAAGCCCCGTCAACATGTACCACGACCGCGAGAGAGGGGGCCTTGCCGCGTGCGGCCATGGATTCCAGCAGTTCCCGATCACGAACGACTTGGGCACT
Source organism: Myxococcales bacterium (assembly GCA_013002645.1). GTDB lineage: Bacteria > Myxococcota_A > Polyangia > Polyangiales > Houyiibacteriaceae > SG8-38. The sequence continues at coordinate 5,730 of JABDJF010000788.1, read as the reverse complement.
GCCACCAATCCGCAACGTTTCAATCTTTCCCGGAATCAGGAATATCAACCCGACCCGCGGCGATTGAAACAATTACAGAAGGTGTCGAACCGCTGGTTCCCCGGACGGTCTGGGATCGCGAGCGTACTGTCATCACGTATCTTCACGAATCCAGGAGCATCGCCCTTAGGCGAAATGTCCATCCGGCCTTTGCCGTCGCCGGATGCAATGAGCACGAAGGGCGAGCGACCGATAAAGTTGCGGCAGTGCCGATCGAGTGACGTGAGTGTTTTGTCAACCACCGGCGGACCAACAGGGTCGCCCATCAGCGCTCGCAATTGGGTTTCAGACTGAACGAGATCCCTGAATTCCATTGCATTACTTCAATTAGGGAAGCTTGAATAACTCGTCCAGCGACTAGATAGGAAAGACAAACGCCCTCCTCGCACGCTTTCCTACGCGACAGCACGTGCCAACTATGTGGCGTACTCCGGGACACACGGGGTCCAGGAACACCGCGGGCGCTAACCCACCGCAATCACCCCAGTGCGAGGGACAGGACTCGAACCTGCACGCCCTAAGGACACTGGAACCTAAACGGACGCAGAGCAGCCCGCTTTCCGCGAATTCATTCTGGAAAGATGCGTCAGGAGACGTCCTGAGAGGCAGTGAAAAGACGCATTCGGGACAAGTTGTCCCAGATGGAAGCGACGTGGCGACCCTGTCTGACGTGCGTGCGTGCGCGAGGGCGCTCGTGCAGCGCGTTGCCGAGGGTGGCGAGATTCCACTCGCCTCGTTGCGTGAGCTTGGCGGCCTCGTGCTGCGTTCAGAGTTGGTTGCCGTCAGCCAACAGCTACTCGATGGGCCGCCCGACTTTGCACTCAGGCGGGCGATGGAGCTTGCGGGTTTGGTCTTGGCGGTAGTTGCTACCGATGAGCACGCGGAAGAAAAGGAGGCGGCCAAGTGAAGCGAAACGAGGCGAGGAAGCTGAAGTCCTGCAAGATCTCGTTTCGAGTCGATGAGGACTACCTCAGTCGGCTCGATGCTCTGGCGCAGCAAACCAGCTATTCGCGCGCAGAGGTGCTCCGCCGAAACCGGGTGCTCTCCACAAGAAACGACAAGACCCGCGGGCCGAAGCCCGCGGGTCTTGTGCGTGTGTTAGCTCATCAAACGAGAGCTTACGGGGTGATCGGGATGGCGAGCAGCTCCGAATCCAGCAGCGGTCCCGCCACGTCCGGGTCGGGAGGTACGCTGGTCAGCTTACCCATCCAGCCCTCGATGCCGACCTGAAGGACCACGGCCAACACTCGGATGCCGTTCGGCCCCGGAGGATTCGTGACGATGACCGTCTGCGGCGGCAGGAGATCCTCGTTCCAGCCGAAGAGGATCTCGCCGGTTGCGGCGATGTCCGGCGTCACAGTCACGATGTCGGAGCTCAACGGCAGCACGAGCGACTCCACCACGCAGATGCAGGCGCCCCGAGGGGCACAGGTGCCATCGCCAATGAGGTCACAGGTGGTGGACCCTTGGCTGCAAGGGGTGCCGTCGGTGCAGGTGTTGGGGCAGGTCGCCAAATTGAGCGGACCACAAATCCCAACGGAAGCCGGAAGGCCGAGGATGGGGATTGCGACCTGCTCCGGCACCGGGTTAGCCGATACCAGCGTGGTCAGGTCGAAGGGTGCACCCACCGCGCCGGAGCGAATGTGCGGCGTCGCCGTCAGGGCATTCAGCGTGACCTCGGTCAGACCCGGAATGGTGCTGATCGCCGCGTTGAGGAACACCGGCGGGAAGAAGGCCGTACCCGTGACCGCGAAGTCGACAGGGACACCGTCGACGACCGGGCCCAGCGCTGTCACCGTCAGCTCGTACGGCAGCTCGGAGATGTCTCCCGTGACGTTGTTGCTGGCGACAATCCCAACCGGCTGTGAGACCGGGGCCGGGACCTCGACACAACCACCGGCGATGCAGACGCCGCTGTTGGGCAAGAAGTCATCGCAGGAGGTCCCGTCGGGCTCGGGGGTGTAGTCGCAGACGGCCGTGTTGTCGACCGGGTTGGCCGAGCAGGCGTCCTGCGTGCAGTCATCCAAGTCGTCACAGATACCGGGAACCGCACACGGGTCGATGTCCTGGCACGCCGCGTCGCAGAACACGCCGTCGGGCGGATCGCAGTCCTCACCCGGGTCGATGATGCTGTCGCCGCAGGTCGGAATCCGCTGGCAGTCGGCGTCGCAGGTCACGCCGTTGGGCGGGTCGCAGTCCTCGCCCGGATCGATCGCGCCGTTGCCGCAGAGCGCGGCCGGGACGCAGTCGACCGGGACCGTCCACTCGTCGATGCAGTCCCGATATGCGTCATCGGACACAGCGACCGTGATGGTCTGAGTTCCACTCGATTCGCAGGTGTAGAACGTGGTGCTTTCCGCGGGATCGCTTCCGCTTCCAGCGGTGGGATCATCGATTGTGCCTCCGGTCGCGGTCCACTGGAAGAAGATGGGATCGCCTTCATCGTCGTCGGCTGTGGCCATGAGATCGATGTCGAAGCCCACGGAGACCTGCAGCGGCGAGACGACCACCATGGTAATGTCGGCGCAGCGATTGAATTCGCCGTTGACGCGCACAGCGCCAAGTCGCTCATCGGTGACGCAGTTGAGCAGGACGAACACATCGGTTCTCTGGTCGGTGACGATCGTGAACGGCGCCAACCCTGAGCAGGTCGTCGCGCCATCGGCCGACGTGGCCGAGAGCGTCACGATGTAGTCGCCGGGAAAGAGCCCGAACTTCTCGAAAGATGCGGTCGACCCGGGTTGGGAGACGTTGATGGGGCCGGAGTCGATAAGGTCCGCGCCGGGGTCCGTCGTGATCTCCCACCGGACCTCATTGATAGCTAGGCCGCCGTCGGTTCCGCCGAGGTCGATGTTGACCGCCAAAGCCCCGACCGTATCGGCCGTTCCTTCACCACTGCAGCCCGCAATGCTCAGCGCGGCGGCGAGTAACGAGGCGACCCAACAATGAACAGCAAGTCGTTGTATTTTCATGGGTTTTTCCTTGTCTTCAGGCTTTTGTGCCTGATATCATTCGCAATTTTTTTGCCAAGAATCATGGGGGCCTAGGGCGAACGGCGCCGAGAATCAAGGAATTCGAGCGCCGCGCGCGCCTGCAGGACTCGAACACGCAGGCGCCCGATTCGCTCGCGAGGGCTAGATAACGAGCTGCACCGGCGTCACTGCCGCGGGGACAGTGCGCATTTTTTCCTGCACCCGATGGTCAGCGTTTTCCGGATGCAAGCCTGTTGCGGACGATGACGGTCCTTGGAACAAGCGTGAGGTAGCTCACAAACGGAAATGCACCCTTATGCATGAAGCAGGCCGCTACTCAAAAAAGACGAAAAGAAATTCGCGGGCTCTACTTCATCGTCGTGACCGCTACCTCGGCCACATGGATGGCCTTGGTCTGCCTGAGGCTCCCGTCGCGAATAAGCTGAAGGCGTTGAGCGCGGCACGCGGGGATTGAGACATCTTCGATGTCTTACAATCCCACATCTTGCCCGGCACTCACTGCGATCCGAGTTGACCCGCAATGACGCGTTTTGCTCTGAACTGACTTTTTTTGGCGCGTTCTGAACACTTCTTGTCAATTCTTGGCACTTGCGAAGCACTATCTGTCGTTCTGCTCCAGAAAGTTTCAAAGTGCGTCAATGTTCGTCAGTTTGAGCTAGTAAACGCCAACAAGTGACGGCCGGTGACAGTCTCATCGTGGCACTTCTTGTCACTGGGTGGCGTGCTCGCTTTCCGAGCATTTTCTGCTCGCGCAACTTTTCGGGGGGCAAAACCGATAACCGTGTGTGGGGGACACGCCCGACTCATATGCACCGCACGCGAGATCTCGTGATCAAGAAGCCCGAAGAACGCCGGCTCTCGATTCGCCCCTGCTGACAAGACACGAGGCAGCGGGGTATTGTCGGATCTCGCTTCGGACTTTCGATCGGTTGGTCGCCGCGGAAGTTCCTCGAGTGCGAATCGGTTGCCGTTGCTTGTACGACAGGAGAGACATCGAACGATGGCTGGAAAGACACAAGGTTGGAAGCTTCACAGAGACCCCGAGTCGGGGGTCTACAGGGTTCGGTTCCGCGTTGACGGGAAGCGTTACCATCGATCCACTGGCAAGACGGATCGCGCAGAGGCTCAGAGCGCGGCTGCCCGACTCGTTCGACGGGTGACCGAAGGCGACCGGCTCGACCATGCGGCTCCCGATGTGCCGCTACCCGAGCTCGTCGGGAGCTGGTTGGCGGGGGTAGGGGCTGCGGTATCTCCGGAAACGTCGCGCACTTGGGAGCTCTACGCCGGTACCCACTTCATTCCGCACTTTCGAAACACGGAAGGTCTGTGCTCCGAACGCCGTCTGCGAGACTACATGCGACTGCGGCTTGGAGTCGTGAAGGCCCGTACCGTCCAGAAGGAGCTCTCGGCGCTGCGCTCTCTGTTTGCCTGGATGGTAGAGCGGGGCCTGTTGCACGAGGCTCCGGCGGTTCCGAAGGTTCCGCGGTGGGCAACCGGGACCGCCCACCCGAGCGGGCGGAGAAAGCGGATCGTCCTTTCTCCTGAGGAGATGGATGCCATCGTGGCAGCGCTTCCCGAGCGCACGCGCGACGGACACCCGTGCCAGGCCTACTTCGCGGTCATGCGCGAAACCGGGCTTCGGCCAGGGACACTCCAGCGACTTCGCGCTCCGGACGACTATCGGCCTGGAGCGCCGTTCCTGAAGATTCGCGCCGAAGCCGACAAAGCCCGCTACGAGCGCGAGGTGCCGCTGACCGTTCGCGCTCGCGAGGTGCTCGACGAGGTGTGTCCAGACGACGGGCTCATCTTCCCGAAGTTTGCGTGGCGCTATCCGCTTCGCCAGGCTGCGCGCACCGCAGGTCTCGAGCCCGACCGCGCATCCAAGGTCAAGCCCTACGACTTCCGTCACAGCGTTGCGACCGAGCTCACCGAGCGCTCAGGCAATCTTCTCGGCGTCGGGTATCTGCTCGGACATCGCCACGCCACCACCACCAACCAGTACGTGCACGCACGCCGTCGCGCAGCCGAGTCGGTCCTTTTGGGACAGAATTCGGGACAGAATGAAAGTGATTTCGAGAATCACTGGAACACCGCCCGCACTAACTCCCCGACATTACTTCAGTGCGAGGGACAGGACTCGAACCTGCACATCCAAAGGACACTGGAACCTAAATCCAGCGCGTCTGCCAATTCCGCCACCCTCGCTTACGGTGTGATTTCGGAGAGTTAGCACTTCGGCGACTTGGTTCAAATCAGACGATCTCGCGTGGGTGACCCGAATGGTGACCGGAAATGCTGGCCGGGCGCTCGAGGCGGTACGGCTTCTACAACATCATGCTCGACATGAGCCCACTTGGCGCGACGACTTGGTGGGAGGCGAGCTGCGATTTCGGCGACGTCGCGCGGCAGCAGTCCGAAACTACGTTCGCCACGGTTGCCGAGAACTATCGCTTCTACTTCGGAACGGGCTCCCGTCACACGATGTGGGGCGCCGACAAGGTCTACACCGACACGACCGGTGGCGTCCCGACCGTCGTCGACTGGGTCAATGCCATGCTTGCGAGCGGCCCCGACGGACGTGACGCGGCCTGGCCTCTTAGCCCATCGGGCGCAAGAGAAACGCCAAATTTCGCGGTACTGAATGTTATGTCGCCTGGCGCGCGAACCGGAAAGGGCGTTTGAAGTTACAATGCTCATA
>JABDJF010000752.1 GCA_013002645.1 Myxococcales bacterium | reverse complement strand
CAGGTTCCGCGGAACGTCGTCCTATCGGTGCTAGCCGCAGAGGACGCCGATTTCTACGAGCACGAAGGACTGGATTACAGGGGAATGCTTCGAGCGATCGGCCGGGACATCCTCGCGGGTCGCGCCGCACAGGGCGGAAGCACCATCACTCAGCAGGTGGTCAAGCTCATGCTCTTGACGCCGGAGCGAACGCTGCAGCGAAAGCTCCGGGAGCTGATCTTGGCCCGGCGGCTCGAGAGCGAGCTCACGAAAGACGAGATCCTCCACCTGTACCTCAACCACGTGAACTTCGGACACGGGCGCTACGGAATCCAGGAGGCGGCGCAATACTACTTCGCAAAGAACGCGCTCGAGCTGACCTTGGCGGAGTCGGCGATGCTAGCCGGCATTCCTCAGGCGCCAGCGCGTCTCTCGCCGCGCGGAAACCTCGAGGCGGCGAGGCGACGTCAAGGGTACGTGCTCTCGCAGTTGGAGGCGAAGCGCGAGGTGTATTGGCCTGACTTGAGCGAAGCGGCGATCGCCGCGGCCCGCGAAGCGAAGGTGGAGGTGGTGCCACTGCCGGACCGATCGGGTAGCGCGCCGGAGGTCTTGACGATCGCCAAGCGTGCGCTTCGCGCGGCGGTCGGAGACGAAGCGCTCGGTAAGGGCGGCTACGAGGTCTACACCACGATCGACCTTGCACTCGAAAAGGAGGCCCGCAACGCGCTCCAACGCGGGCTTCGCGCGATCGATGAACGGCAAGGCTATCGGGGGCCGCTTCGTAGGACGAAACGAAGGCGCGGGCCGAAAGCAACCAAGCCGACCGACTCGCTGAGAATGGGACGTACTTACATTGCGCGGGTGACAGGCCGCGACAAAGACGACGAGAAGCTACTGCTCGATGTCGCCGGCCATCCGGTGGTGCTGCGAATGCGCGATGCCGCCCGCTTCAACCCCGAGCGGCGCCCCGCGTCGGCGTTCGCAAAGATAGACGACCTCTTGCCGGTCTCGATTACTCAGCTTGGCGCGGACGAGGACCCGTCGACGGCCAGGCTCGAACGGGGACCGGAAGGCGCCGTCGTCGTCATCGAGCCGCGCTCACGGGCGGTGCTGGCTTTGGTTGGAGGCTTTGCTGCGATCAGTGGCTTCAACAGGGCGACGCAAGCGATTCGACAGCCAGGCAGCACCTTCAAGCCGATCGTGTACGCGCGGGCGATTCAGTCGCGTAGGTTTACCGCGGCGTCATTGGTGGTGGATGCGCCTGCGGTGTACGACGAATGGAAGCCACGCAATTACGAGCAATGGAACTACCAGGGCGCCGTCCGATTGCGTCAGGCCCTCGCTCGATCGATCAACATGGTTGCGATTCGGGTCGTCGAGGAGATCGGTGTGCAAGACGTGGCGGAGTTCGCCCGGCAAGTCGGAATCACCACCAAGCTCGAAGAAGACATGGCGTTGGCCTTGGGGGCGAGCGGGGTGAAGCCGATCGAGCTCACGAATGCCTACGCAACGTTTGCGGCGGGTGGGCGCTGGGCGCCGACGCGAATCGTGACCAGAATCATCGCCCCAGGGGGAGCAGAGCTGCCAATGGCCGCCAGCGAGCCCGCTCGTGACGTCATGTCTCCAAACGAAGCGTACGTCGTGACCAGCATGCTCCGAAGCGTCGTGACCGAGGGTACGGGCATGCCTGCGCAGCGCCTCGAGCGAGCGGTGGTCGGCAAAACCGGCACGAGCAACGAGGCGCGCGACGCTTGGTTCGTAGGATACTCGCCCTCGATTGTCGCCGGAGTTTGGGTCGGTTTCGACGACCAGCGATCCCTCGGCAGACGAGAGACGGGCACCAGGACGGCGCTACCGATTTGGATCGACGTCATGTCCGCAGCAGACCAGACGCCGAAGGAGACGGGCTTTGCCATGCCGAGTGGCGTGATTCGGACTCGAATCGACCCGGCGTCCGGCCAGCTGGCCTATGAGGGACAGCAGGACGCGTTCGAAGAGGTCTTCCTTTCGGGCACCGCACCCACCGAGGTGGCCAGGTCTCCCGACGTGGCTGACCCCAATCTGTTCCTCATGGAGCAGTTTGATGAGGAAGGCGACGGCGGTTCGACGGAGTCGCCACGTCCGTTGCCCGAAGATCGAGTCCTCGGTGGCGTTGCGCCGCCATGAACAGGTTCGGTGCGCGCGTCGTCGTTCTTTTCGCTGTCGCGGCAAGCTTGCCGGTCGCGCTGGCCGCCTTGGTTTGGTTCGGTGTCTCTCGATGGGGCCCTGCGGGGGCATCCGCAGAAGCCGAGATGGCACGAGTGCAGCTCCGGGAGCTCGATGCGCAGCGGGCCGCGGCGGTTCAGCGCCTTTGCCGTGACGACCTGGCGGTCGACACCCTGCTCGACGAGCGTGGCCGAGAGGCACCTGCGAGTCTCGACTACGACCGACTGTTTCGAGGCTCGATGGACGCAGCCGGGCTTCAGGCGCTCTGGGTCCTCGACTCGCTGAGCGGCGAAGTCCTCGCAACCGGACATCGCAACCGGATGCTCGGCAACGAAGGCGCGGAGTTGACGCGCCAGGCTAGGGCGGCCGGAGAGCGGCCCTTCGTCTTGCTGCTGCGAGCTCAAGAGCATCAACGATTCCTAGTGAATGCCTGCTCGATTGCACGAGGGGGAGCCAGGCTCACGCTCGTCGCGGGCCATCGTTTCTCGGACCTTCGCAACCTCGACCCCCGGCAGCTCGTACTCACCGGGCAGGCCGGCAAGGGAGACGAGTTGGTCGCCGAGCTGATGGACGCGGACGGCGTGACGCAAACTGTCCTCGTCTGGCGCCCCAAGATCGACCGCCGAGGCCCCCCGCTTCTATTGTGGGTTGCCTGCGTTGTCGTGTTGGCCCTCGGACTCGCACTGCTTTTTGGCGGCTACCTCAATCGCTGGCTGCAAAGGTCGATCGACGAGCTGACGGAGGCTGCGACGCGGGTCGGTCGAGGCGACCTCGACACCACGCTGCGCGATGGCCAGGGCGGAGCGTTTCCCGCAACGGCGACGGCGTTCAACCGTATGACTCGCGACCTGAGGGACGCGCGCGAACAGCTTCGGCAGACAGAACGGATTGCCGCGTGGCAGGAGATCGCAAAGAGCCTTGCTCATGAGATCAAGAACCCGCTCTCCCCGATTCGTCTTTCGGTCGAGACTTTGCGGAAGGCGCGCGAACGATCATCCGAAGGCTTTGACGCGATGTTCGACGAGTCAACCAAGACGATTCTGCAAGAGGTCGACCGGCTACGAGCCATCGTGGACGAGTTCAGTCGATTCGCGCGGCTGCCCGCGCCGAAGCTCAGAAACATCGATCTCCGCGAGATCATCGTTCAGGCTGCATCGCTTCATGCCAAAGGTGGAGCAACGTTCCGCACGGCCCTCCCCGAAGGGCCGCTGACGTCGTTCGTGGACGCCGATCAGATCACCCAAGTGCTGCACAATCTGCTCCGGAACGCGCAAGACGCCGCGATCGAGGCTCACCCGGACGGGGGCGGCGCCGTCGGACTGAGCGTCGAGCAGAGCTCTGGCACTCTCTACATCCGGGTAGAGGACAATGGCTCGGGCATCTCGACCGATCAGACGAACGCGATCTTCGAGCCGTACTACACCCGCAAGGAGGGCGGCACCGGCCTTGGTCTAGCCATCACACAGAGAATCGTGACCGAGCACGGCGGTCGCATCGACCTCGAGTCCAAGCCGGGGCGAACGGTTTTTTCGGTGGTGCTGCCGAGGCGTTGAATCAGACACAGCACTGTCGCTGTGACTGCTGTCGACGATTGGACAGGCGCGGGGCGGTCTACACGGTCGGCAGGGAACCCTGCCTATTCACACTCGGTTGAGTCAGAATCGGAGCATAGCGCAAGGCAAAACAGATGAACCCTAGACACCAAGTTGCCGCCGACAGCGCCAATAAGATCCGCGCCGCAGGACCGAACGTAGAGGCAACCCGGCAGATCGCCGCGCTCGTAATCAAGACATATGCGGTTGTCAGCAGCGGGTGGCTCTCGAGGGGTCGACCGGTGTGACCTAAGGCAGCCCGACTGGCAACGGCGAGAATCATGGTTGTGATGGCGCCAGCGGTCAGCGCATGGATGCCTGCGGTTTGCGGAATCAAGCCGAGCTCCGCGAAGCTCAGAAGCAAGATCCCGACCGGGAGCCAGAGGAAAGCGACGTGAAGCACCCAGACCAAAGGCTCAGCGCCGCCCCGGACGCCTTGCCAGCGCGCAAGCCGGATAAACGAGAGGACACTGGTCAGCAAGCCAAGCAACGCCGTCCACCTGGCGGGAGCATCGGCGAGCTCAAAGGCGGCAAACCCGACCAGGAACCCGCTGCTGAGAAGATCCAAACGGCCGAACATCGGCGGCGGCGTCTGCGGCTGGCGTTCTTGATCTGCAAGTCGACGTTTCAACCAGTTTCTCGTAAACGCAGGGATGATTCTGCCGCCAATCAAATTAATGAGTATCACGATGAGCCAAAGGCCGGAGCGAAGCGCCGTGCTGCTCCAGCCGGCGCTTCGCGTCACGCCGACGAAGAAACAGGCATTACTCGCTACGAGCAGGCCGAGGATCAACAGCACTTTGTAGTTACGCTCATTGCGTACGCTGATCACCTCTCGGCTCATCAGCGAAAAGAGCAGCACGCCGTATCCGAGGTCGGCGATGATCGCGGGTGCCAGTAGGGCTTGGGACGGGAGCGAGAAAAGGATACGCGCAATCAGCCACAGGCTACTGAGCACCAGCAGCGGAGCACCCGAAACCGGCGGTCGATTCGTCCACGTGGCAACCGCGGTCAGCGCGAAACCACCGATGGCCGCTCCGGTAAATCCAAAGATCATTTCGTGCGCGTGCCACCAACTTGGGGGGCCGAGCATCACCGCGAACGGTAGAAATCCGAGCCAGGCCCCCACCCACAGCGGCACGACGACAATCGCGTAGATGGTAGCGAGCAGGAATAGGGGGCGAAACGCGTAGCTGAAGAGCACCGTCACGCAAACACCATCGCTGACACGAACAGCGGCACTGGCACTGGCATTGGCATTGGCATTGGCGCTGGCACTGACACTGCCGCTGCCACTGCCACTGCCACTGCCACTGGCACTGCCGCTGCCACTGCCTCCCCCGCCACCTACTGGGCTTCAATCCCGTATGATCTGAGCTTGCGCTGCAGAGTCCGGCGATCGATCCCGAGAGCCGCCGCGGCTTTGGTGATGTTGCCCTCCTTGTCGCGCAGGACGCGCTCGATATGCTCGCGCTCGACGTCCGCAAGGCTCGCACCATTGGACCGTTCGAGCTCCGGCGGAGGATTCGATTCTCTCCCGTCGCCAAAGACACTGGCCGCGATCATCCGGCGTACCAAGTCGCCGTCGAGTGTATCGGAGATCGCAAAGAGCGATGCACGGCGCAATACGTTGAGAAGCTCTCGAACGTTGCCGGGCCAATCATACTCTCGAAGCGCCGCCTGCGAGTACTCGTCGAGCATGAGCTCGTTCTTGCCGAGGCGCTCCAGAAGGTGCGTCGCCAGAGGCTCGAGGTCTTCGGGGCGCTCCCGCAGCGGGCGAACCAGGACGGGGAAGACCTGAAGTCGAAAGTACAAGTCCTCGCGAAACCTTCCCGCCTGGGTCTCGATCCACAGGTCTCGATTCGTCGCTGCCACGATTCGAACGTCGACCGAAACTTCGCCAGACTCCCCGACGGGGCGGATCTGCTTCGTTTCGATGGCGCGAAGCAGCTTCGCCTGACTCTCGAGAGGAAGCTCTGCCAGCTCGTCGATGAAGAGGGTGCCGCCATCAGCCTCTCGAAAGAGCCCTGCTCTGTCGTCATGCGCTCCGGTAAACGAGCCGCGCCGGTGTCCGAAAAGCTCGCTCTCGAAGAGCTCGCGCGGGACGCAGGCAGCGTTCAACGCGACGAACGGCATTTGCGCCCGATTGCTCTGAGCGTGGATCTGCCGAGCGACGACCTCCTTGCCGGTGCCGGTCTCTCCAAAGACCAGGACCGTTTCGTCCGTCGGGGCAACGGTCCGAACGAAATCCCTCACCTCGTCCATTGCCGGGCTTTCGCCGATCAACGGCGTCGAGTCGTGAAGGGCACCTCCCTGCTCTGCTGTACCCTTTTCGACCAGCGCCTGCCGGAGCAAAGGCCGGAGCATGTCGGCGTCGACGGGCTTCTCCAAGAACGAGAAAGCCCCGAGCTGCATCGCCTCGACGGCCGCCTTTACGGTGCCGTGGCCCGTCAGGACGATGACCCGCGTCGAAATGGAGCCGCAGCGCCTGAGCACGTCGAGACCGCCCATTCCTTTCATCTTGAGATCCAGGAGCGCAACGTCGGGCGGCGAACCGTTGCTCAATACCTCGACCGCTTCTTCTCCGCTACTGGCCTCCGACACGGCATAGCCTGAGCGGCGCAACGCCTTGGCCATCGCAAAGCGAAACGCCGTGTCGTCGTCGATGATGAGCACGCTGCCGTTCATGACTACGGCGCACGGTGATGCACCACAGGCTCTTTTGCAAGCGTCTCCTCACCGGCCGACAGGCGCACCCGGGCGCTGGCACCGCCCGCGTTTCGGTTCTCGATGGTGAGGTCTCCCCCCATCGTCTGAATGAGCATGTACGAGGCATAGAGGCCGAGGCCTGTCCCCTCCCCGGGTGGTTTCGTGGTCGCAAACGGCTCAAACAGGCGACCTTCGATCTCGGGATCGATTCCGGTGCCTTCGTCCTCGACGATGATCTCGACGACCGAGCCGCGGCGCTCCGCCGAGAGCCAGACATTGCGACCGCCAGCCTCGCGGTTCGCGTCTACCGCGTTCTGCATAAGATTCACGAGGACTTGTAGCAGTCGGTCGGGATCGGCCGCGACCCGCAAATCGTCAACCGCAGCACTGACCTCGAGCTCCGGTCCGGTCTCACGCGCGCCCGCAAAGACGAGCGCCTTCGCCCGCTGGACGATTGGAAGCAAGCGGGTCGAGGAGCTCAGCCTGAGCCTTGGCAGCGTCCCTCCGGTCAGCAAGGAATGCGTGATGCGGCCGAGCCGGCCCGTCTCGTCGCGAATGAGCGCTGCGGATTCCGCGAGGTCCGATTGGAGCGCTTCGTCTCCTCCAAGCGAGCGAATCGCTTCTCGCATGTCGGCCGCCAGCGTTCGGATCGTCGCCAATGGGGTATTGAGCTCGTGCGCGACGCCCTGTGCAACGCGGCCGAGGCTTGCCAGGCGTTCGGCATGTAGGAGCCGGCGCTCGGCGTGGAGCGTCTGCGTGCGGTCGACATAGAGGTTCATGATTCGCGGAGGGCCGTGACCTGGCGAGGCCAAGGGGAAGGAAAGCATCTCGTAGGAGCTGTCTCCCACCGTGAACCGGCACCGACCTTCTGCGCCCTCGTCGCGCGCTCTCCAGACGGGACAAAGACCCGCTGGCTGGGTTTTGCAAGCCCGCAACGCGACAGGACATTCCCATGAGCCTAGCTTGCTTGGCGTGGGAGCGATCTCGTCGGCCAAGCGATTTCGCCACTCGATCTTGCCATCGGGCGAGACGACCTCGAGCCCGGCTTCGAGCTCGTCGAGCGTATTGGATATGACCTGGTACTCCAGCTCTGCTTGGTCGCGCGAGTGGGCAAGGGCGCGCTCTCGGTCGCGAAGCTCGCGCACGGCGTGAAGAACGAGGTACGCCGCGGCGCCAATCGTCGTGGTGAACGCGGCGACGTTACCGATCGTGTCCCACGGTGGAGAAGGATCCCAGGCCCCGATCTTCAGGGCCGGCACCGATTCGGTCAGCGCCAGGAAGCCGGCGCTGGCAAACGCAGCAGCGGTGGCAACCAGCGTTGCACCCGGTCCGCCTAGAATCCCGATCAGCGCGAGATGGAAAACGTAAAAGCCGATGAATGGCGTCGATATACCTCCGGCGGCCCACAGCACGACGGTCAGCATGGCCAGATCGACGAGCGCCTGAGAGACCGCGGCTCGCTGCCCCGAGCCAGGACCAGGCGCGCGCCTCAGCAAGATGAAGTTGTAAACGCTCCCGGCTCCGACGACCACCAACAAGACCGGCCAAGCGACTCCAGGATAGAAACCCGCCGCCGCAAACACGGTGGCGACGAGAACGCCGGCCATCGCGACCCAACGCAGGTTGATGAGCCAACGAATGCGGTCGGCGCTGAAGTCGTCCCGCTCGTGGGAGTCGGCGAACACACTCGAACGACTCGGTTCCGTGGCCATCATCGCTTCCTGAGATTTGGGGTCGATCGCGTCCTCTGGCCAGGGTACAACGACTCGACCCACCGATGGCAAGCGAATCAAGCGAGAGAAAGATGATCATTGCCGTCCTACTGACGTCGACCCTGTTGACGATGCTGGGCATCGCCGGGGTTCTCACCGGTGCCTACGACCTGTCGATGGCTCCGCTCCCCGAAGATCTTCGCGAGCTGGCCGAAGTGAATGAAGAGCTCAGCGACGCGGAGGTTCAGCTTTTCGAAGCGCGCGTCAGCAATCCGTACCGAAGGCCGATGGCCGCAGCCAATGTGGTGGTGTCCGGCTTGGTGCTCATTGGAAGCTTCCTGTTGAGTTGGCGACGCAGGCTCGCGCAATGGTGGATCAAGCAAGCCGTGGCGGCAAAGCTGATTTGGATCGGCGCCTACACCGTCACTTTGGCGTCCCATATCAATCTGACGTTCGTGCCGTTACCGACGGCGCCGCAGGACGTCACCATATCGACGTTCATCGGAAGCGTGATCGGCCTCAGCACGGTCAACGCGGCGCTTCACGTTGCGGCCGCCTACAGGGCCACCCGACCGGACATCGCCGAGTTCATCCGTTCATCGGCCACTAAAAGTTGAGGCGACGCATCAGCGCGCGCGGGAGCGCTCGGATCACGGCCATGATCAGTCGCCAGGGCGCGGGCGCATAAACCACCGGAGCGCCGCGGTCGATCGCGCCAAGCACACGTCGGGCCACCGCATCGGGTTCGCCGGCAAACGGCGGTGGTTCGAGGCCGGCGGTCATGCTGGTTTTGACGAACCCTGGCTTGACTGTGATCACGCGAAGGCCCTCCGCACGGTGCTTGTGGTCCAAGCCCTCGAGGTAGTGACTCAGCCCCGCCTTTGCGGCGCCGTAGATGATTACAGGCTTGCGACCCCGCTCCCCGGCCACCGAGCTGAAGACGCACAAGGTGCCTCCACCTTCCCGAAGCAGCGCTTTCTTCGCGGCCTCACAAAACAAAACGGTATTCGAGAAGTCGATTCGTAGAAGCCGCTCGGCAAGATCGGGATCGGATTCCAACTCTTCCTGGCTGGCAAAGATCGCGGCGGTGACCACCATGGCATCCAAGCCACCCAGGGATTCCCGAGCGGCGTCGATTGCCGGGCCAAACATTTCGGGTCTTTCGAGGTCGCAGACGACCGACCAAACCGAATCACCAGCGCCGCGCACGCCGAGGTCGGCCGCGCTTCGCTCGAGGTCGATGCTGTTGCGACCGAGAATGCAAATCTCGTCGCCGCGCTCTGCGGCCGCGCGGGCAAGCGCGCGCCCCATCCCCTTGGTCGCACCCAGTATGGCAACTTTCATCTCAGTCCCCTAGCAAGCGCACCGACTGCGCGCTTCGAAATCTCCGATTGGGGTCCCAACGATCTCGGATGGCCATGAACTCGTCGAGGCGAGGCTTCTCCATCGCTTCGAAGTGCTCGCGTCGCGTAAACGAGTCTTTGGCTAGGTAAATCCGCCCGCCTTCCTGAAGCACCTGCTCGTTCAAGGCGTCTACGAGGGCCTGGGTGTCGTCGCGAACTGCGATGTCGAGGGCCAGCGTTATCCCTGGTCTCGGAAAGGAGAGAACGCCGCGGCCCTCGCGTCCGAAATCCTTAATGACGCAGAGAAAGGAGGCGCCGCCGCGCGCGGTCAGCACCTCGAGGACGCGTCGCGCGGAGCCTCGGCCGGCCTCCCGCGGCAACACGCACTGATACTGAGTGAAGCCGCGTCGTCCATACATTCGGTTCCAAGAGCGGATTGCGTCGAGCGGATAGTAGAAAGACTCGTGGTTGACGACGCCGCTCGAGCGCGGTCGCCACTGTTTCCGATAGTAGAGCTCGTTGAAGAGCCGGATCGTGAATCTGTTCAAGACCCATGCGGGCCAGTCGAATCGGAGGCTCGGCCGAAAGCCTTGTCTCGGGGGCCGGGACGGAGCCTCTTCAGCACCGGCCCAGCGACCGGTCATCAGAACCCCGCGTCCCATCGCCTTGCCGCGCGCGAGGCAGTCGATCCAGCCCATGGTGTAGGGCCAGTCCGGTGCCGCGGTTTCGAGCGCATCCTGAAACTGGTCGATGTCGTGGATGCGCCGGCTCTCCTGCCAAATCCACTGCGACGGGATACGGTGCAGGGCAAACTCGACCTCGAGAATGTGGCCCGTCAACCCCATCCCGCCGATCGTCGCGCGGAAGAGGTCGGGATGTTGCCCCGGTGAGCACTCGAGCACGCGGCCGTCGGCGACGCGCATCTTGAGCGAGGTCACGTGGTCGCCGAAATCGCCGTCCCGATGTTGGTTCTTTCCGTGAACGTCGGCGGCTACCATCCCTCCCAAGGTGACGAATTTGGTCCCCGGCGAAACTGGCGTGAAGTAGCCGCGTGGCATGAAGAGCCGGTTGAGCTCGCTAAGCGCAAGGCCCGCCTCGGCGCGGACAAGCCCCGTGTCGGAGTCGAGCCGCAAAACCCGATCGGCAAACCTCGTGTTGACGACATTGGGCTGATCGTCGGGCGGCAACGACGCGTCGCCGTACGAACGCCCTAGCCCCCGCGACAGATGAACCTCGCCGCTGATGCGCTCGAGGTCCTCGCCAAGACGCTCCCGGCCTCGAGCCGAGTGCCGGCCCCAGCCCTGGAGCGTCGAAAGCGGTGTTTCAGGCATGGAGGCGTCAGTGTAGCGCGATGCCAGCGAGAGCCCTAGCGCCCGCGCTTGGGCTGGAGCGCTTTGCGAAGCTCGTCTGCCCGGTCGGTGCGCTCCCAAGTGAACGTCTTCTCGGTGCGACCGAAGTGCCCGTACGCGGCCGTCGTCGCGTAGATTGGACGTAAGAGGTCGAGGGTCTCGACGATGGCCGCAGGCCGGAAGTCGAAAAGCTTGGATACCACTTTGCTGATCTTCTCGTCGGGGACCGCGCCGGTGCCAAACGTGGTCACGTAAACGCCCATGGGCTTCGCGACGCCGATCGCGTACGCAACTTGGACCTCACAGCGTGATGCGACCTTCGACGCGACGATGTTCTTGGCAACGTAGCGTGCGAAATAGGCCGCGCTACGATCGACCTTGGACGGGTCCTTGCCGCTGAAGGCGCCTCCGCCATGCCGACCCATACCACCATAGGTGTCAACGATGATCTTGCGCCCGGTCAGGCCGGCGTCACCGTACGGCCCACCCACGACGAAACGTCCCGTGGGATTGATGTGAATCTTGGTCTTCTTGTCGAGCATCTTCGACGGGAGGGTCGGCTTGATCACTTCCTCGATGATCGCCTCCCGGAGGGTGCTCTGCTTGACGCTTGCGGCGTGCTGCGTCGAGACGACGACCGCGTTGAAGCGACGCGGCTTGTCGTCTTCGTACTCGACGGTGACCTGGGTTTTTCCGTCTGGACGTAGCCCCTCGATGATGTTCTTCTTGCGAACTTGGCTGAGCCTGCGCGCGAGCTTGTGCGACAAATCAATCGGCATCGGCATTAGCTGCCGCGTCTCGTCGACCGCATAGCCGAACATCAGTCCCTGGTCGCCGGCGCCCTGCTCTTTGCTGGCACTCGAATCGACCCCTCGGGCGATGTCGGGCGACTGCTGCTCGACCGCAGCCAAGACACCGCAGGTACCGGCATCGAAGCCCATCGAGGAGTCGGTGTAGCCGATGTCCGTTATCGCTTTGCGGACGATTTTCGGGAGGTCGATGGTCGCCTTTGAAGTGACCTCGCCGCCGCAGACGACGAAACCGGTTTTGACCATGGTTTCGACCGCAACGCGCGACTTCGGGTCCTGGGTGAGGTAGGCGTCCAGCAGCGAATCGCTGACTTTGTCGCAGACTTTGTCGGGGTGCCCTTCGGTCACCGACTCGGACGTAAACAGGTATTGGCTCATCTTGGCGAAGCCTCTTATCGTTGACCGCGCCCATAGTCAATCGGTCGGCAGAGGGGTTCAGAAATCGCCAGGTAGCTCGATCTGATACGACGCGAGAATCTGAAGCTCGTAGGGGAAACATGTCCCGTCGAGCTGATTTGCCGAGACGATGACGCGTACGGTGCCTACGCCTGGCTCCGGGCCGCCGGTGGAGTCGGGTTCGCACCTGCGCTCGATGACGACCACTTCGTCGTCGGAGATGCAGTACTTGGTGCCGTCGATCACTTCTTCCCAACCGGAGCACTCGTCCAAGCCCATTCTTCCATCGGGACACAGATAGGTCAGAAAGAGAAGGCGGTCACCGGGTCCGCCCAGGGCCTGCGCAATGATCGGCGTTGGCGCATCAAGCACGCGCAGCTCGTAGAAGTCGAGGTCCTGCGAATCGTGAAGCGTGGCCTGAACCTCCACGCCCCAGAAGTCCTGCATGCAGTTGGAGCCCGCACCCGGCCCACAGAGCAGCGTCGCATCCTTGACGTCGTCATTGGCCTCGAACTGGTCTGCGCAAACGCAGCGGCCGCCGAGGCAGCGAAAGCCATCATCGAAGCCGTTGGCTTGGCACGTCCCGCAGAGGGTCGGCGAACCGCAAATGGTCGCATTCCCGCATTCAACGCCCTGCGCCTCGCAGGTGCAGTCGCCGAGGCACTCGAACACGAGCTCGTTGGAAAGGACGCAATCTTCGCCGTCTTTGCACTCGGGACATTGGGTGATGCCGCCACAGCCGTCCGGAAATCCGCCGGGAGGCGAACATTCATTCTCGGCGCAAGGGTACGTGGGTGCGCAGCATTCGCCCTCCACGCAGACCTGGTCCGGGTCGCAACGGTTACCGCAGCCTTCGCCGCAGTCTTCGCCAGCCGGACACACACATCGGTTATCGACGCAAACCTGGCTGCCCAGGCAAGTGCCACAGAAGACGGCCTGCTCGTCGCCACCGCAGCGGGTTGGGATCACGCCGCACTCGGCGCCTCCGGCGAAGTTCGAACAGCTGTTCTCTTCGCAGCCACAGATGAAGTTCTGACCGTTGGCGCCGCAGGCTTCACCCTGAGGGCAACCACCGCATTCGATCGACCCATCACAGCCGTCGGGCAGAGCGCCGCACTCGATCGGGATGCCGAGGGAGGCGAAGTCGGCGATGATCTCTTCGCAGGTCCTGGGTGCACACTCCGGCTCTTTGGAATCGTAGCAACGGCTGTCGCTGCTCCAGCAGAAGTAGCCCGACGGGCAGTCCGCCGCCTGCCCACATCCGAACAAGCCGTTTGGGATGGATAGGTTGCAGCCACCGAGAAGCACGATGCCGAAGACGAGAGTAAAGCGAAGCCGCATCAAAACGTGCCTTTCACCGAAATGCCCGTTGGGCCGATGCTCACCTCGGGGATTGCTTCGTCGTGGCCGCCAGTGAGCTGCCAGATGAGGCCGCCTATGATTCCAGCGCCCCCGACGGCCATGAGCGCCGCCCCGGCCTTGCTGCGCTTCGGTCCCCGGTCCCCCATCTCTTGAACCAGCGAGTAACTCGAGCCTGCCGTTGCGCTTTCAACCTTCTTCTGGTCACGTTGCCCGAGTCCGATTAGCACCGCGCCGGTGACGAGCGCTGCGCCCCCAACACCAATTGTGATCCAGGGTCCCGGGCCGGGTCCCACGTACTCAGTGAGAGGCCGCTCTGCCTTGACTCGGGCTGCGGCTTCAACCGCCGCGTTGCGCGCTTCGATCTCGGCTTCGAGCTCCGCCCGTCGACGCGCTTCAATTGCTTCGCGCAAGACGGCGATTCGACTCTCGACATGCTCTCGATCCGAGGACTTCGGTCTTGCCTCGAGGTAACCTTCGTAGGCTTGGAGGGCGTCCACGTCGCGCCGCATCCGGTCCGAAACGGTAGCGATGTTGTAGAGAAGGTCGGGACTGCCTGTCAGCTCGTATGCGCGGCTAAAACTCGCGAGTGCGGTTTCGAACTGACCATTGGCATAGGCTTGCGTGCCGAGATCAAAAGCCTGTTTGGCCTCGGCGATTCGCTCGTCGCGCGTTTGCGTGCTCTGGGCGTGGACGCCCTTCGTAGAACACAAGAATACAAACGAAATAGAAAGAATAAGAAGGAAACGCATCTCTCCCCCGAAAGTAAGACTGCGCACGAAGCGCTCCCCTACAAGCTAGCAGGCGGAAAAAGCGAATGCTCACTCGTCGGCGATGTACGGCGCGCTGTCCTTGGAGACTCGGGTGTCGCCCTGCCACTCTGCGCCGGCATGGGGGTAGTCCAAATTGTAATGCAGCCCACGGCTCTCTTTGCGCGCGCTCGCGCAACGGATGATCAGCTCAGCGACGTCTGCGATGTTTCTCAGCTCCAACATGTCTCGATTGACCAGGTGCGCCCAGTAGTACTCTCGAATCTCCTCTTGCAGCATCGTGATCCGGCGTGAGGCGCGCCGCAGGCGCCGATCGGTACGGACGATGCCGACATAGTTCCACATGAATCGGCGGAGCTCGTCCCAGTTCTGAGACACGACCACCGCCTCGTCGCTCGGAACTGCCTCACCCACGTCCCAGTCGGGGACGTCGGAGAGCCCGGGATCGCCGGTCGCCTCCAACGACTCGCGCGCCGCGATGGCGGTTCGATGGCCGTACACCAGACCTTCGAGAAGAGAATTGGAGGCCAGGCGATTTGCTCCGTGGAGCCCCGTGAAGGTCACCTCGCCAACGGCCCAGAGACCGGGGAGCGTCGAGCTCCCTGTGTCATCGACGACGACGCCTCCGCACATGTAGTGCGCCGCGGGAACGACCGGAATGGGATCTTTGGTCATGTCGATGCCGTACTGAAGGCATCGCCGGTGAATGTTGGGAAACCGTTCGAGAATGAAGGAGTCGGGTTCGTGGCTCACGTCGAGGTAGACGAAATCGTCGCCGCGGCGCTTCATCTCGTAGTCGATTGCCCGCGCGACGACGTCACGAGGAGCGAGATCTTTCATCTCGTGGTGACTCTCCATGAACGCCTCGCCGCTTTGGAGGCGAAGAACACCGCCCTCCCCGCGCAAGGCCTCACTGATGAGAAAGCTCTTGGCTTTGGGGTGGAACAGGCAGGTGGGATGGAACTGAAAGAACTCCATGTTGGCCAGCTCTGCGCCAGCGCGATAGGCCATCGCCACGCCGTCTCCAGTCGCCACGTCGGGATTCGAAGTGTAGAGGTAGACCTTCCCTGCACCGCCTGTGGCCAATATGGTCGCGCGGGAGAGATAGGTCTTCACCTCGCCGCTGGTTTCGTCGAGCACGTAGGCGCCTACGACGCCACGTGCGCCCCCGAACTTCGATCCTTCAACGAGGTCGATGGCCATGTGATCTTCGGCGATCTCGATGTTGGGCGACGCTACCGCTGCCTGGACGAGTACCCGTTGGACTTCTTCGCCGGTGATGTCTCCTGCGTGAACGACGCGTCGAGCGCTGTGACCACCTTCGCGCGTGAGATCCAGCGAGAGGCCTGCATCGGTTCGACTGAATTTCGCGCCGAGGTCCATCAACTCGCGAATTCGATCGGGCCCATCACGTACCACCATTTCGACGATGTCTCGGTGCGAAAGGCCTCCGCCCGTCCCCAGCGTGTCATTGACGTGTGCCTCGAAGGAATCGGTTGGATCGAGCACCGCGGCGATCCCACCCTGCGCCCAGTTCGTCGCCGAGTCGGTGCGGCTTCGCTTCGTGACGATGGTCACACGGCTGTGGCGAGCCGCCTCGAGCGCGAAGCTCAAGCCGGCCACCCCACTTCCAAGCACAAGATAGTCGCACTTCGCGCGCATGAATCGCGGAGTCTAACAGGCTCGGCGCGGGTCGCTAACGAGGTTTTCGTCAGGGTCTAGCGCGCGAGCTGCCGGGCTGACGCCGGCCCAGAAGCCGAGGCGGAGTACTGGAAATAGCTCACTTCGTAGCCGTTTACACTGTGAACGACCCGATGCCCGAGCTGATATCCTTCGACGGAAAGCTCTGGCCGAGTTTTGGGCAAAAAGGTGACCACATCGAACGTCGCCGGCCGAAAGAGGTGGACGATGGACTCGACGAGACCACCAAGCCGACCCCGGAAATCGTAGTTGGTTTCGAAGCTCGCGTAGCTCCCCGTCTCTTCTGGCGTGACGTGGCAGGTGTAAAACTCCTCGCCCTTCACCCCATTGAGGGAATACCCCGCCGGCTTGAAGACATGTTCAGAAGTGGTGAAGCCCGGCAGAATCTCATCGATGCCCGAACGCTTTGCCAGCGAGCCATCCCTGGGCGGCTGCGCCGGCGCGAACTGCTTGGCCACGTCTTCGTCGATCACATGCATGAGCACTTCGAGCGTCGGGTCGTTCTTCTCCGGCTCGTACGCGCGGGTGGTATGAAACAAGTGAACACAACGTTCGTGCTCGTCACCAAAGCAAAGGGCTCGCCCGGGAAACATGTCCTCGAGCCGTCGCGCGTCTTCGAAGAAGGTCGTCGGTTGGTGCTCGGGGAAATGCTCGCTCTTTCGCTCGTAGACGAGGAACGCGATGGACTCTTTGGGTATCGACCGAAGAATTTCGGGGACCGCGTCGACGAGATTCGTCTGACCGCATGTGATGAGGACCAACCAATCGTCGAACACGAACAGACTCGACTCCGACAGCAGATAAGCATCGCAATGCTCACTGCGGAGCACGGATATGACCTTGGCCCCTGCCGCCGAGACGACGCGCTCCCAGACGCCGTCGCCCAGGGCGCGCAGGGACGGGAAGTCCGGTGTCACGACGAGCTCCAGCTTCTTTTCCGGGCCTTCGAAAAAACTCTCGGTCACCATTGGAAGCCCCATCATGCGCAGAAGCGCGACGAGTGCAACCAAGAGAGGCGCATTTTGGCGTGACCTGGAACACGGGGATACACTTGCGACCGATGGTTTGGCGGCTCCTAGCGGCAGTCGGTGTGGCAGGGCTGATTCTGGCGGCGTCAACGCCTGCCCGCGCCGACATCTACCGTTGCAAGCGCAAGGACGGGACACAGCACTACACGAACGTCCGGGAGCCCGGTCGAGGCTGCCAACTCGTCGTCCGAGGCAGCAAGCGGTCGAAAGCGAGTACGAGCGCCAAGAAGAAACGGGCAAGCGCGTCGCGGACGAGCGGTGCGCGGAGCAAGGACCCGGCTCGATATAGCCGTTACACCGGTCTAATCGACGAGGCAGCGCAGCTCTATCAGTTGCCCCATTCGTTCATTCGAGCGGTCATGCGGGTCGAAAGCGACTTCAATCCCGAGGTGGTAAGCCGAGCCGGCGCCATGGGGCTCATGCAGTTGATGCCGAAGACCGCGCGCTCGATGGGCGTGTCGGACCCCTTTGACGCGCGCCAGAACATCCTCGGCGGCGCGCGTTACCTGCGAATCCTGGCCAACCGATTCAAGGGGGATCTGGTGTTGACGGTTGCGGCCTACAACGCTGGAGAGGGCGCGGTCGAGAAGCACAACGGAATCCCTCCCTACAAAGAGACGCAGCGCTATGTTCGTCGCGTCCTCAAGCATTACTACGCCTACCGGGGCGGAAGCGCACCATAGCCGATGGCTCTCACGCTCATCGCCGCAGTCCTCGTCGGCGCGGCGGCTCCCTTCGTTCGAGCTTGGATCTGGGGCGTTCCGTTTGGACTTCTGTCGATCGCCACGGTGCTCAGGTCGTTTCTTGGGTCGTTGCTGACTACGCTGGTGATCGGCGTTGTGGCTTTCTTTGCGCTCCGCGCGACGACCATCGATCCAGCGGAGATCAGCCGGCTTGCCGCTTCGATCGGCGGCCTGGTCGCCGTGCTCTTGCTGATCGTCTCCGCACGGCGGCTGCGCGACGTTCGCGGTCTCTCTATCCTCTGCCAGCGTTTGCAGGAAGACGATGCGAGGTCGCAGGCGGCTACGGCACTCGACCGGCTTCTGGCCCGGCAGCGCCGCAGAGACGAGCAGCGCCATGTCGCGCTGGTGCTCATGGCGACCGGGCCACTGACTCAGGCTGGCATGTGGGCAAAGGCGCGCGAGCAGCTCCAAGGCCTGGACGAGATTCCGCTCTCCGAGCCACAGGCGGTTTTGCGCGACCAGGCGCTGGCCACCTGCGAGCTTCAGTTTGACGACCCAGAAGCGGCTCAGCGCGCGATCGATCGGATTCGGCGCCCCACCGAAGACTCGATCGAGGTCTGGTTGGTCGCCATGGAGGCCCTGCTGATGGCCGTCAGAGGTGAGTCGGAAAAGGCGCTCGCGCACCTCGGCGGACAGAACACCGACGACAATCCTTCGCTGCGCGCGTCGCATCGTTTGGTGCACGCGCACATCCTGGCGAAACGCGGTCGTACCGAGGACGCACTCGAAGAGCTGCGTTTGCTCCAAAGGGAAGCGGGGAGCGCGGGGCTCGAGCGCGTCGTGTTGCCACGCGGGCCAGCGAGCCCGCTGGCCGAACGGCTGTTGAACGAAACCGATCAGTCGGACTGAAAGA
>JABDJF010000712.1 GCA_013002645.1 Myxococcales bacterium | reverse complement strand
TGCTCGATACCTGTCCGCGAAACCGTTGGAGAATCGTCTGAATCAGGTGTACTGGCGTTGATTCGATTCCCGCAGTCCTCAAGCTTGGGCATCGCTCCGAGCAGAGCACGCACATGTATGCGCACCTTGGAGCGGGCGCGCAGCCTCATGTCAACGTCGTATCAACGACTGAGAACCGTGGCGCCTAGCCGCGTCGCGACGTGCCGGATTTCATTGCGTGCATCGGCGGGATTGGCGCCGGTGCACCGGCCAATGCTCGCAGCCCAATGATACTCCCCTCGTGCACTCATCCGGACCGTCGTCTTCCCTCCGACGCGACCCTGCGACCCCCATGCCGCCGGCGAACACTAATTAACTGCGCCCTCGCTTCCTACGCAATTCGTTCACCCTGTCGTCCCAACTCGACTCGTCTTCGATCTCGACAGGCGCGAAAACCGTTTGCGTCACCGCGCGAGGAGCCGGTTGACTTGCCCGGGTTAGTTGAGCCATGGCTGGAGGATGACTGAGTTCTCGTACTCGGAACTGGTGAACTGGGCGACCGACCGGCTACCAGGCTGGCAACAGGATGCTCTACGACGTCTCGTGGAAGGACCCGCTCTAACCGCTGAGGACCTTGACGAGCTCGTAGCTATGGCGCTTGCGCCCCATGTCGCAGGCTCAAGCGCGCCCACGCCAAGCCCGCCGCAACAGGACCACGATGTTCTCGGCGCTACACATCCGTGCGTACAGCTGGTGGCCGTGCGAGACATCCTGCGAGCGAACGCGCTTGCCCCTGGCCCTATCACATTCGGGCCTAGCGGGCTCACTGTCATTTACGGGGGCAACGCTGCTGGAAAGTCAGGCGTCGCCCGAATACTGAAGAAGGCGTGTCACGCCCAAGAGCCTGGCGCACGAATTCTGCCGAACGTCTTCGAACCGGACCCGGGACAACCCGCAAGCGCAACGATTGACTTCCTGGTCGACGGAGAAGCCAAAAGCCACCGCTGGATCGACGGTCAAGCCAAGTCTCAGTTCTTGCGTGCCGTCAACGTATTCGACTCCCGTTGCGCGGCAGTGCGTATCGAGAAGGCAAGCATCGTAGCCTACACCCCGAGGATCCTACAGCTCTTTCGGGAGTTGGCGCTCGTCGTCGACCGCGTTGCCGAAGGGCTGAAGGAAGAAAAGGCCGCTCTGGGGAACCAGCCCGCATCGCTGGCTTCGCTCAACTTAGACAACACGACCGAAGCAGGCCAGTTCGTAGCGAACCTGAGTGCAAAAAGCAGCGTCGATGAGCTCGAAACCACGTGTAGGTTCGACAATCACGATAGAGAACGAATTCTCTCACTGAATCGGGCGCTAGCCGACGATCCAGAAAAGCGTGCCTTTTCAGAGGAAGCGAGAGCCCGGCGGATGCAGCGATTGGACGAAGCCGTGAAGTCTACAGTGGGGCTGCTTGATGACATAGGGTCTTCCAATGTCCAGAATGCGCTCGACACGAGGAACAGCGCGCGCGAGGCGGCAGAAGTCGCGCGGAAAGCGTTTGAAGGGAACTCGGACTTGGCTGGCGTCGGTAGCAAGGCGTGGCGAAGTCTATGGGAATCCGCGCGGAAGTTTTCCGAAATGCACGCATACGCGAACGAGCCGTTCCCAGTGACTCGGAGCGGTGCTGTTTGTGTCCTCTGCCAACAGAAGCTGTCCCCCGAAGCTGGTTCTCGACTTGTGTCGTTCGAGTCATTCGTTAAGGCGGAAGTCCAAAGAGAGGCTGACGATGCCGAGCTTGAACTGGCAACGGCGATCGAAGCTGTGCAGTTGGTGCAGCTTCCCAAGTCCGTCACGGCGGAGGTTCGAGAGGCCGGTATTCTCGGCTCCCCGGAGGGTGAGGCGGTTCGGCGTTTCCTGATCATCGCAAAGATGCGACGACGGTATCTCCTTGCGCTGACCCGCAAGCAAAAGGCCCTGCACTGTCCTGACCTCCCTTCAATCCCAAATCTTGCTGCGGTTCGCGATGGGTCAGGAAAGAAGCGAAGCGTA
>JABDJF010000701.1 GCA_013002645.1 Myxococcales bacterium | reverse complement strand
TCCTGGGTTCACGCTCACGACCGAGGCCTGCAACGAATACCTTGCCCGCGGCCGCGAGCTTCCCGAAGGGCTCTGGGAGCAGACCTTAGCGGCGCTTCGGACCATGGAACGGAAGACCGGCAAGCGGTTTGGAGATCCCGCGAACCCGCTGCTGGTCTCTTGTCGCTCGGGTGCGAAGTTCTCGATGCCAGGCATGATGGACACCGTCCTCGACATCGGTCTCAACGACGAAGTCACCGACGGCATGATCAAGCTGACCGGCAATGAGCGCTTCGGGTACGACTCCTACCGGCGACTGATTCAAATGTACGGAACCGTCGTCCTCGGCGTGCGCGACGAGCCCTTTGAAGACGTGCTCGCGCAACACCGCGAACGCCGCGGCGTGACTAGCGACGCGGATCTGAGCGGGGAGGACTTTCGCGCGATCGTGAGCGAGTTCAAAGAGATCGTCAGACGTCATGCGCGCATCAACTTTCCGTCGAGCCCAGAAGAGCAACTCCGAATGGCGATTTTGGCCGTCTTCGACAGCTGGAACGGGAAACGCGCGCGCGACTACCGGGACGCCGCGAACATCGCGCACGACCTCGGCACAGGCGTCAACGTAGTCACGATGGTGTACGGCAACCTCGGCGATGGGTCGGCGACCGGTGTCGCCATGTCGCGAAACGCCACGACCGGGGAGAACGTGCTGGAAGGCGACTATCTCACCGACGCACAGGGCGAAGACGTCGTTGCAGGGACGCGGCCGACCAAACCGCTCGAGCAGCTCAAGGGCGAGATGCCCAAGGTCTACGGGGAATTCGAGGACATCGCGCGGCGGCTCGAGCGTCACTACCGCGACATGCAGGACATGGAGTTCACGGTGGAGCGCGGCAAGCTCTGGATCCTCCAG
This sequence comes from Myxococcales bacterium, assembly GCA_013002645.1. Lineage (GTDB taxonomy): Bacteria > Myxococcota_A > Polyangia > Polyangiales > Houyiibacteriaceae > SG8-38. The sequence continues at coordinate 4,354 of JABDJF010000701.1, read as the reverse complement.
ACGCGCAACGGCAAGCGGACCGCACAGGCGGCCGTGCGCATCGCCGTCGAGCTCGCCGACGAAGATCTGATCAGCCGAGAAGAAGCCGTGCTGCGGGTTGCGCCCGAGCAGATCGACTTCTTTCTGCATCCACAGTTTTCGAGGGAAGCCAAGGCGGGCACCCCCGTGATCGCCACGGGATTGAACGTATCGCCCGGTGCGGCGACCGGCGTGGTCGCGTTTGACCCCGACCTCGCGGAGCGTTGGGCCAAGGAGAGCAAGCGCGCCGTCCTGCTGGTGCGGCCGGAGACGAAACCCGACGACGTGCACGGGATGCTTGCGGCTCAGGGGATCCTGACATCGAGCGGCGGGCGAACCAGCCACGCTGCCCTCGTCGCCAGGCAGTTTGGCAAGCCGGCTGTCGTAGGCGCATCTGGCCTCAGCATCGACCTCGGCAAACGGCTGATGATCGTCGGCCAAGAGGAGGTCCATGAAGGCGATTGGATTTCGATCGACGGAACGACGGGCGAGGTCTACCTCGGGCAGCTCGAAACCGTCGTCCCCGATATGGACGACGAGTGGCTTTCACGCCTCATGGGCTGGGCGGACGAGTTCCGCCGGCTCGGGGTTCGCGCCAACGCCGACTACCCCGAGGATGCCGAGCGCGCGCGCAAGTATGGCGCCGAGGGCATCGGCCTGTGCCGCACCGAGCACATGTTCTTCCAGCCAGAGCGGCTGCCCACCGTCCAGTGGATGATCACGACTCGTTCGCCCGGTGAGCGTCGCGAAGCCGTCGACGCCCTCCTTCCGTTCCAGCGCGAAGACTTCGCGGGCCTGTTCAGGGCGATGGACGGGCTCCCCGTCATCATTCGGCTCATCGACCCGCCGCTCCACGAGTTCCTCCCGGGCTTCGAAGAGCTATCGCGCGAGCTCTCGGACCACCAGATTCGAATCACCAACGCCACCAGCCTCGAAGAGGTCGAAGAAATCACCGCTAAGCTGTTGGAAACAAAGGCGATGCTCGAAAAGGTCTCCGCGCTCAAAGAGTCGAACCCGATGCTTGGTTTGCGGGGCGTACGACTTGGCATTCTCATCCCGGAGCTCACCCGGATGCAGGTGAGGGCCGTGTTCGAGGCGGCCTGCGAGGTCACGCGGGAAGGCCACAAAGCGATTCCTGAAATCATGATACCGCTCACCAGCCACGTGAACGAGCTGCGTCGCCAACGGTCGGTGCTCGAAGCCGAGGCCAAGGCAGTGATGGAGGAGCAGGGCATCGAGGTGAAGTATCAATTCGGCACGATGATCGAGGTGCCCCGCGCGGCGCTGACCGCCGATGAAATCGCCGAGTACGCCGAGTTTCTATCCTTTGGGACCAACGACCTCACCCAGACCACGTTCGCCATGAGTCGCGACGACGCCGAGTCGGGCTTCCTGATGCGGTACCTGAGCGAAGGAATCCTCCCGGCGAATCCTTTCGCCACCCTCGACGAGTCGGGCGTCGGCAAGCTCATGCGATTGGCCGTCACCCAGGCGCGCGAGACCCGTTCTGCCATTGAAACCGGAGTCTGCGGCGAGCACGGTGGCGACCCAGGTTCGATCGCCATCTGCGATCGCTTGGGCCTGGACTACGTGAGCTGCTCTCCGTACCGGGTGCCCATTGCGCGGCTGTCGGCGGCGCAGTCTGCGCTGCGGATGCGGGCCGAGAAGTAGGGACCCACTACTGGCCGTAGAAGGCGATGGCCGTCATGGTCACGGCGTAGGCAACCAGCAGCACGATCGCATCGGGTTCGAGCCGACGGAAACGGGTCCGCTCCGATTCGCCGACGATGGCGGCAACAGCGATCGCCATGAGCAAAATCGCGCCGATCCCGGCGACGATTTGCGATTGGGAGACGGCGGCGAGAATCGGCCCCTCGGTGTAGGCGATGTCGGCAAACAGGAGCACGCTCATGTTGGCGACATTGCTGCCGAACAAATTGCCGACCGCCATGTCGTAGGCGCCGATGCGCACCGACGCGATGGAGGCGATGAGCTCGGGTAGGGAGGTCGTGATCGCCAAGAGCGCAGCGCCCAAGAAGGTTTGCGCGATGCCGGTCGAGTCTGCGATGACTTTGACGCTGAGGGTGACGATGGGTGCGGTGATCAGGATCATCAAGGCCGACCCCGCGAAGCGGAGCCAGAGGCTTCGGGTCGATCGTTCGGCGGCTTTCGCGCTCCAGCCGGTGGGTTCTTGAACCGAAACCTTCGGCGCCTCGAGACCGGGCCGTGCCAGAAGCGGCATGCGCCGGAACCAGGCGATGGACGCGACGTAGAGCCCGGCGATGAGGAGAGGAGTGAGGCCAACCCATCCGATGCGCAGGGTGGTCTGCGTGTAGATGCTCAACGCGACCATCGCCGTGAGCGCGATCGCCACGGCAGCCACGCGTGCGTGACCCAGCTCGACCGACGGCCAGACGCGCCCCCGGTAGAGCAGGTCGATGGTCGCGAGGATGGCCATGTTGGCCATCGAGGAGCCAAACAGATCGCCGAGCGCGAGATCAGGCGCCCCCGCCCAGGCCGCAGTCACTTCGGTCACCAGCTCGGGCAGGGAAGTCGCAAACGCCAAGAGCAAGGTGCCGACGAAAAGCCGACTCATCTTCGTCCGGTCCGCAATCTGGTCCGCATACCCAGCCAGCGAAGACCCCGCCCGCACCAGCACGGCCGCGCTCACGACGAACACCACAGCGGCCTGCCAAAGACTCATCCCGCCTCTCTAGCACGAAGGGGAGACTCTCCGGGTACGCAACCCACCGGAGTTACACATCCTTTCAGCCAAAGATCGCAGCGACCCACAATTCCCGCGCTGGAACGGCTGCAGCAGCGAGAACCTCGACCGGTCGCGTCGCATCGTCACCTCCGTGATACCGTATCGCCGTGCGGTTTCTGGTCTACGGAGCGGGCAACATCGGGAGTCTCTATGCGGGGCGGCTTGCGCAGAGCGCACAAGACGTTGCCATCCTGGCGAGGGGGACGCGTCTCGAGCAGATCCGCCGACAGGGGATCGAGCTCGAGGACGGGGTCACCGGGGAACGAACCACGGCGCCTGTGGAGGTCGTGGCTCGTCTCGATCCAAACGACGCGTACGACGTGGTGCTGGTTGTCCTTCCCAAGCAGCGGATGGCGGAGGTGCTGCCGGTGCTAGCCGCGAACGACCGCACGCCAAGCGTCATGTTCTTTGGCAACAACGCGGCGGGCCCGGACGCGATGATCGAGGCCATCGGTCGCGACCGCGTGCTTCTCGGGTTTCCTGGCGCTGCTGCCGTGCCCCGAGGCGACGCCATTCGCTACTTCATCACGTCGGCGCGCGAACAGCCCACGACGATCGGTGAGCTCGACGGCAGCAAGTCGGCCCGCATCGTCGAGCTTGCGTCTGCGCTTCAAGGGGCTGGGTTTCCCGTGTCGGTAGCTACGAACATGGACGCGTGGCTGAAGACCCACGTGGCCAAGGTTCTCCCGACCGTATGCGCGCTCTATCAGGCGGGAGGCGACCCCGAGCAGCTGGCGAGCAACGATGACGCGCTCCGTTTGATGGTTCGATCGATTCGCGAGGGCTTTCAGGTACTGCGCGCCAACGGCGTACCGATCACGCCCGGCAATCACCGCGTGTTGGAGTGGCTGCCCGAGTCGCTCATCCTGTTCTTGATGCGCCGCATGTTGAAGTCCGAAGCCATCGCGATCAAGCTCGGCCACGCCGAGCAGGGGCGGGCGGAGTGGCAACTCCTGGCGAAGGAGTTTCGTTTGCTCATCGAACGGGCGGATGTCCGGACGCCCTCGATCGACGCCGCGTACCGTCACCTGAGCGGGCCCGAGTTCGCTGTTTACGATGACCAACCGCCGGGGTAACCTCGGTTCCCTTGGCCTTTCCCCCCCTCTTGCGCTCTAGAGAAGGATCCAACGTGTTCGACCGAAAGCTGACCTCGTCGCTCTGGGTAGGCGCTGCGCTCTTCGCGGCCGGCTGCAGCGGCAACTCCGTATCGGTCCCCTGCTACTCCGACGTGCTCATCGATCTCGAGGTCACCGTCGATGACGAAGGCAACAGTGTCACTCTCGACGAGGTGCTCTGGACCCTCACCGGCAATGGAATGGCCCCGATGTCGGGTGCGATCGATACCAGCGCTCCTGGCGCCACACCCTCGGTCGAGGTCTTCGGGCTAAACCCCGGCAGCTATCGGATCGAGCTCGAAGCCAGCGCGGATGGTGGCGAGATCCGCTGCGAAGGGACGGCGCCCTTCGACGTGACGGAAGGCGTCTCGACCGAGGTCGCCGTGCTCCTTCGATGCAAGGTCGGCCAACGTTTCGGCGCCGTTCGGGTGAACGGCAAGGTCAACATCTGCGC
>JABDJF010000681.1 GCA_013002645.1 Myxococcales bacterium | reverse complement strand
GCTTTCCCCAGTACGGCGGCTTTCCCCACCAATCGGTCTCTCCAAGCCGCGAGCCTACGACCAAGACGACATCGGCCTCGCTCCGGGCCTGGTTGATCGGATCCATGGCCCAAATCGGCAGCAGCTGCTCGTGATTGTCGGGCAGGGCGCCGCGTCCGGCCCAGCTCGTCGTGACCGGCGAGCCCATCGCTTCGCTCACTCGTTCGAGCTCCTCGGAGGCGTGCGCGTGCAGAACGCCGCTTCCGACATGAAGGTGCGGCCGTTCCGCGTTTCGAAGTAGCTCTGCCGTGCGCGCCACCTGGCTCGGGGAAGGTTCGACGGGCTCGGTTCGCCGGTACGCCTGCGGAGGGCGCAAGTCGATGCCATCGGCTTCGAACACGCCATTCATGACGGTTTCCGGCACATCGAGGTGAACCACGCCAGGGCGGCCGGACCAGCTGATCCGCGCTGCGCGTCGAAAGAACTCGGGAAGACGCTCGAACGACGGTACCGCGCCACTCCACTTGGACATCGCACGGGTAACCCCGGTCTGGTTGAAGTACTGGTATGTGCCTCCGCGATCCGGATACGCGATGGGCGTCCGCCGGCTCGAGGTGATGAGCAGCACGCGGTTACCCTCGCCGTTCTCGACGGCGACTCCGGGCAAGACGTTTGCAACGCCCGGCCCGTTGGAAGCCATGCAAACGCCGAGCTTGCCCGTCAGCCGGGCATAGGCGCCCGCCATGTGCGCCGCGCTGGTTTCATGCCGTGGCGACACCATACGGATGCCGTGCTTCTCGAAGCTGGCAAAAAAGCCCATGTAGGTGCCGTCGACGATGCCAAACACGACCTCCACGCCCTCGGCCGCCAACATACGGGCGAGCACCTCACCTCCAACCATCTGAGTCATGGTTTTCCTTCCCGCGCCCGGTTAGCCGCCGACTGGCGGCGGAGGAGGGCGCCGAACGGGGAATGTACACCCGTGCTTTCCCCGTTCGGAAGCGAAACATTTGCGCCTCCAGACGCGCGTGCGCCTTTTTTGCCAGGTCCCGTGGGTTCCCGTTACCAATGGGCCCGAGTCGGGATGTTGGGGAAGAAGCGATTACTCCAGTCGATGCTCCTCGTGGGCCTCGCGATCTTCTTGGTGAGTTGCTCGATCACGCGGGCGAAGTGGCGGATCAAGACCGACAAGCCCATGCGATCGGGCAAGTCGGCCTACATGGAAGCCCCCATCGCCATCGCCAAGCAGGAGCGTCAACCCAACATCGTCATCTTGCTCGCCGACGACTTGGGCAAGTACGAAGTCTCCGCGTACGGTGCAGAGCACATCGCGACGCCCAACATCGACCGCATTGGCGCCGAAGGCGTGATCTTCCAGGAGGGTTACGTGACGGCCCCAACCTGTGCGCCCTCACGCGCGGGAATCATGACCGGCCGCGTTCAGAACCGGTACGGCTTCGAAACCCAGGTCATGGAGCACTACCCGACCAACTGGGTCGAGTACATCTCCGGCCGCTGGATCGTCGACACCGGCGAGTTCGTCGTCAAGGCGAAGCCGTCATTCCCAGCGGAGTGGCAGGCGCACAAGCAGGGTGTTCCGCCGACCGAGATCTCGCTCGCGACCATCCTCAAGAAGTACGGATATTCGACCGGCATCGTCGGAAAGTGGCACCTGGGCGTGTCGCGTAAGCAGGTTCCGCTGGCGCGCGGTTTCGACTACCAGTTTGGCTTCAACGGCGCCTTCTCCCTCTACACGCCGGAGCGCAACTGGGCGGGTGTCATCAATCACGAGCACGATTCGTTCAGCGCGCAGCACCAGTGGAACATGGGCCGCCGCGAAGAGGCCGTGATCCTCGAGAACGGCAAAGAGATTCGCGAAGATCAGTACCTCACCTTTGCATTCCGAGATCGGATGAAGACATTCATTCAGGAGCACAAGGACGAGCCTTTCTTCCTCTACGCCGCGTTCAGCGCGCCTCACGTGCCCTTCCAAGCCCCCGTCGACTACTACTGCCAGTACGCCTACGTCGAAGACGACAACAAGCGCGTCTACTATTCGATGATTTCGGCCCTCGACGACGCGATCGGCGAGGTTCACCAGACTATCATCGATACGGGCCTCGAGGACGACACGCTCATTTTTCTTCTGAGCGACAACGGTGGCGCCTCCTATACGCACGCGACGGACAACGGTCCGCTCAAGGGCGGCAAGCTCACGCAGTTCGAGGGCGGGATCAACGTGCCGTTCATGATGAAGTGGAAAGGTCAGATTCCCCCGGGGATGCGCTACGAGAACCCCGTTTCTTCGACCGACATTTTCGCCACCTCGGTCGCGGCGGCAGGCGGCGTCCTCCCGAGCGACCGCCCGTACGACGGCGTCGATTTGCTGCCATACCTCCACGGCACGGCGGATGGCGTTCCGCATGAGCAGCTCTTTTGGCGCGCCGATCACATTTGGGCGATTCGCGACGGCAAATACAAGCTGATCTTGAGCACACGAGACGGCTGGGCGGAGCTCTACGACCTCGAAACCGACAAGTCCGAGCAGATCAACCTCAAAGAGCAGATGCCTGAGCTCTACGAGAAGCTCCACACCGAGCATGAGCAGTGGCAGAGGGACGAGCTCCGGAAGAAGCCGCTCTGGCCGCGAATCATGGACAAGCGTTTCGTCCTCGACGGCCAGGAATACCTCTTTCCGGCATGATGATGAAAAAGCCTTGGCTCATAGCGCTCTTCGTGTTGGCCCCAGTGCTCGTTCTCGCATCCCCTTCCGAGAGCTGCGCCCAACAGCCGAAGATGGACATCAAGCTCTTCTTTGGAGGCAGCGTCACCACCTTCGTGTCCATGCTCGAAACCGGTCGCGTACGGGACACCTTCGCAGGATGGCAGGTAGGGTTCGGCCCGCGCATCCGACGCCGGAAAGCGTTCGTCGAGGTCCTGTTTTCGTTCAACCGGTGGGCGTTCGCGTTTCAGGACCTCTTGGAAGACGGCACCCCGTTCACTGCCGTCGGCCAGGTCAATTCGTTCGAGTTGCCCCTTACGATGGGCTACATCCCGTACAAGAACTCGATCTTCAAATTGTTCCTGTACGCGTCGTTCGTGAACCACTTCAACACGAAAATCATTGCGACGCTCACTGCCCCAGGGCAAGAAGTTACTGCCAAGTTGAGGCCCAAGGACCTGGAGTTGGCGATCTACCAGGCGATAGGACGAGTCGGGGTGAACTTCGACATCGCGATGTTCAATTTCGACTTCAACTACTCGATCAGCCTCAACAGCGCGACGAAGACTTCCTACAGAACCAGTTACCACCAGCTCCAGCTCAACATCGGGTATCTATTCTAGAGCCTCGTCGATCATGAAAACGCGCCCGGAGCCGCGGGGTTCGCGCCATCGTCCGTCGCCGTGCGCACCGCCGCCACGGCAGCATCCACGTCCATCGAGTCGTAGAAATCGAAATCAGGATTCGCCGCGATATAATCGGCCGCCGCGTCCTCCAGGTTCTGGATGCGCGCTTCGTCGAGTTGCTCCTCGGTGATCGAGCCATCGTCGATTGCCGAGATCCCCGCGATGCATGCGACGGAGGTCGCCGGGTCGAGGTCCTTTTCGATCGTTGGCTCGTCCGGGTTGTACAACCCCGAGATATCCACGTTGCCATCGTTCGTCATTCCTTGGACGACGATAGCCACGACGGGTTGCGCCTGAACGTCGACGACGAAGTTACCGCTGGCGTCGGTCATTCCCACCTCTGCGCTCTCTAGGTTCCCCTCTTCGTCGTACTGCAGCAAAATCACGGTCCCGTCTGCCAGCGGGACCGAGTTCTTCTGGTCGCCATCGGTTTCAGGTGCGAACGCCCGCCCGAAAACACGCGACAAGGCGCCGCCCAGTGCAGCTCCATCCGAGCCGCAACCTGCGATCGGCAATGCCAATATGAAACTTGAAACCACCACTGTGACCAGAAGGCCCTGGGTTCTGCGTTGACTCGACATGTTGGCTATTTCCTTTGTTGTTCGCGCCCAGCATTCAGAACACGTAGGGGATCAATAGGTAGGGAACCTCTTCGCAATAGCGATCCCAATCCGCGCCGTACTTCTCCTTGCACCGACTGATGTCCCGACCAGCACGGTGCAAAATCATGACCACGAAAAAAGTCACGTATAGATATGGCAAGAAGTGATCGAACGCGCAGATCAGACCCCAGGACAGGGCCATCAGGACGTCGGCAGTGTAGTGGATTTTTCGGGCGTATCGCCACCAGCCGTCGACGAGCAGCTTGGACCCGGCGTCGGTATCCAAGTAGCGTGGATTGTGGAGAGTGCCCCAGGGGAGCTGCGGGAACGCCTTGCGCTTCACGTACGACCCGTTGAGCTGCATGCGAAAGCGGTTTCGCTGGCTCTGCGCCGTGTCCCAAACGTAGTACGCACCGAACAGCAGAACGAAACAGAAGACGGTGAAAGGAACCGAGTGCTCGAAAGGTGGCCGTGACGCGATGTACATCGAGCTGAAGGAGTACACGAACGGCACCCCGGCGAGGTTCCAGAAGACCAGCATCCAACCCCACTTCTCGTAGAAGATGTCCCAGGTCGTCGGGATGCACTCCTCGCCCTTCATGCAGGCGTTGGTGTAGAGGAAATGGGCCACCACCATGAAAACCATCGGCGTGCTCACCGTGCCGTAGGTTGCGAACTGGTGCGCGGCGCCGCTGGCCGTCAGCAAGAAGAGAGTCAACCACGACACTCGGACCTCCGCCCACATCTTGAGGTCCAAGGCGCCGATGCGTGGGTTGAGCCAGGCCCCCATGAAGAAGTCGTAGAGGAAGCTACCCGACATCCGCTCTGCGTTGCCTGTCGCTTTGGCGCCGAAGTAGACGAGGATTGCGACGATGTTTGCGCTGACCATCGCGGTGATCATGAATGCGCCGAACTGCTCGTAGACCGTTTCCAAAGGGAAGACTCCGCTGAAGTGCAGAATCGCAACTGCGATCAGCGTGAGGTACCAGGCGGTGACGCCGTTACAGCGGTAGACCAAACGCTTGCCGTTGCGCGATGGGATCGGCAGTCCTCTAATTTTCAAGCCGGGCAGGTAAGCCGCCATCAGTCCTTCTACGCCCAGGAACGTCCAGTACATCGCGAACGTGCTCCAAGTCGGTGAGGCGTAGGTCACGATTTGCTCCCACACTCGGCCGAAGAACGGACCCACGTCCGCGAGCGAAGCCGGATAGAACACGGCTCCGTCGTAGAAGCGCCAGGCAATCCAGAGGTAGAGCATCGAGGCGTGCGAGACCGTCATGATGAAGGCGGCACCGAAGGCGCCACCAAACTCACGAGCCGATTCCTCGGTGTTGACGGCGGGCCGTCGCCCTGCCGCGGCGGCCGGCAAACCGGGTTTGACTACTTCCTGCACAGGTTTCCTCCTGCCTACTGCGCATTTCTACCCGGCTGAATTCTAGATGTCTAGAGTCGTTCTCAGATCGTGAGCTAGGCTTCCCCGCGTGGATCGGGGCAGCCTACTCAAGGTCGCGTTCGCCGCGCTGTTGGCCGGGGCGGTCGCCTGGATTTATGCGAGCGGCGCATACCAAGAGCTCGACCCGGCGACGATGCGGGAGTGGTTTCGGAATGCCGGGCAATGGGGTGGCATCCTCTTCGTTGCGGCGTACGCATGCTTGCAG
>JABDJF010000676.1 GCA_013002645.1 Myxococcales bacterium | reverse complement strand
ATGACGTTCCGTACATGATGCACGGCGACTTCGAGCTTCGGCAGTCGAACCCCTTCGATCCCTTGCCGATCTGGACCATCGAACCCGGGAGCGAGCTTCGTTTCGCCAACAATCGTCGCCTTCGGGTGGGTGAGGGCAACGACGGCGTGCTCGATGCACAGGGCACGATCGCCGATCCGATCACGTTCACGAGCATGGACATTGCGACACCCACGTTCTGGCAGGGCGTCCACTTCGCGCAGGGCTCCGACGGATCGGTTCTCGACCAGGTGGTCGTGTCCTACGCCGGAAGCAGCGGGGACACGGGCAACGTCAACTTCCACAGCGGTTCTGTCGTGACCGTGGGTGAGGTCGCGTTGACGCATTCCGAGAATTACGCCGCCGTGATCTACGCGGGGTCTGCTCCGATGTTCACCGGCCCGTCCACCAACCGGCTCTACATACGCAACGGACAGGCGTCCGTTCCCGGCGCGGGTGACCCTGCGTTCGACTGCGTACGCGATGAGACGTCAGGAAGCTGCACGCAGCTCTAGCGCGTTGGCGGGAAGAAAGCTGGCGCTGCGAGGTCGGAACCAGTGCTTGCACCCGTAGATCCGCTCACCTAGGCTCCCGCCTCGGTGGCTGACGAGAAGGATATCTCCCAGAAGACGCTGGCGGTTCACGGTGGTGAACCGAGGACGTACCCGTACGACGCACTGGTCGCCCCCATCACCCAGACGGCGACCTATTCGTTTGCCGACACCGCAGAGCTCATCGCGTATTTCGAAGGGCGAAAAGAACGCGAGGAGTACGGACGCTACGGAAATCCCTCGGTGCGGTTGGTCGAGGAGAAAGTCGCCGCTCTCGAAAACACCGAGGACGCAGCCGCGTTCGCGAGCGGCATGGCCGCCATGACCACGACCATTCTCGCGCTGGTCAAGTCCGGCTCCCACGTGATTCTCTTCTCTGATTGCTATCGCCGCACGCGTCAGTTCGTGACGACTTTCCTGGAACGCTTTGGGGTATCGAGCACTCTCGTCCCGCCCGCGGACGTGCAGGCACTGAGGGAGGCCATTCGGCCAGAGACGCGTTTGGTGATCGCGGAGGCGCCGACCAATCCCTACCAGACGGTTCCAGACCTCGAGGCGCTTGCAGAGATCTGTCGCGCGAAGAAAGTCAAGACGCTCATTGACAGCACCTTTGCGACACCGGTCAACTTCCAACCTGCAAACTTCGGAATCGACATCGTGGTGCATAGTGCGACCAAGTATCTGGCGGGCCACAACGACGTGCTCGGAGGTGTCGTGGCGGGGAAGGCCGGAATCGTCTCCCTGGTTCGGGACCTGAGAAGCGTGTTTGGCGCTTGCCTCGATCCGCACGCTGCCTATCTCATCCACCGAGGCATCAAGACGCTGGCGCTCCGTGTCGAGCAGCAAAATGCCTCTGCGCAGGCGCTTGCGGAACGCCTGGAGGAGCATCCTCGGGTGCGCCGAGTCTGGTTTCCGGGACTCCCGTCGCACCCCAACCACGACACGGCCAGGCGCCTGATGACGGGCTTCGGCGGGGTGGTGACGTTCGAAGTCGACGCCGACCTCGACGGAACCAGCCGCGTCGTCGACGCGTGCCAGATACCGAGAATCGCGCCCAGCCTGGGCGGTGTCGAGTCCTTGATCGAGCAGCCGGCCCTGATGAGTTATTTCGAGCTCAGCAACGAAGAGCGTGAGGCGATCGGCATCCCGAACAACCTCATTCGCTACGCGGTGGGCATCGAAGACGCGGCGGAGCTGATCGCGGATCTGGTCGCTGCCCTGGACCGCACGGGCTGAGGCATCGCCTTCGACACTGCGATTCGCCTCACAAAACAGAGCTGCAACTCTTCCGCCTCACTGCCAGCGGCCTTTCTCCAGCCTCTGGACGAACTGCGCAAGTGCCTGAAATTGCTGTTGACGCGCCGAACGCCCTGGATATACTGGGCGGCCAATGGGGAAAGAATCGATGACGAAGTCGGAGCTCATCGACGCTGTAGCCCAGCGGACGAAGATCACCAAAAGCCGAGCTGAACAGGTCGTAAACTGCGTCTTCAATTCGATGACGTCGGCGCTCGAGCAAGGGGAGGGGATCGAAATCCGCGGCTTCGGTAGCTTCACGGTGCGTGAGTACAAATCGTACAGCGGGCGGAACCCGCGCACGGGAAGGCCGGTCCCGGTTCCCGAAAAGCGACTGCCGTTTTTCAAGGTCGGCAAAGAGCTCAAAGAGCTCGTCAACGACGGCGTCGCCGATACTGCCGACGCCGGCGAATAGAGGCTGACGATGAAACCCGAGGCGCAGCTCGCCGAGCTCAAGCGCGGTGTAGTCGACGTGCACGTCGAGTCAGAGTTCCTCGAACGACTGAGCACGGGAAAGCCGCTCAAAATCAAAGCCGGGTTCGACCCGACCCGACCGGATTTGCACCTCGGCCACACGGTCCTGCTCAACAAAATGCGCCAGTTTCAAGAGCTGGGACACCAAATCGTTTTCATCGTTGGAGACTTCACCGCGCAGATCGGTGACCCCTCCGGCCGGCGCAGCACGCGTCCGGTCCCTACACGCGATGAGATTCTCAAAGGCGCGCGCAGCTATGCCGATCAGGCATTCAAGATTCTCGATCGAGACCGAACGCAGATCGTTTACAACAGCGAGTGGCTCGGCAAGATGGCGTTCGACGACGTCATTCGGTTGGCCGGCAAGTACACGCTGGCGCGCATGATGGAGCGAGATGACTTCAAGCGGCGCTGGGCGGAACACCAGAGCATTTCGCTTCACGAGCTCCTGTACCCGCTTGCCCAGGCCTACGATTCCGTCGTCCTCGAGTGCGATGTCGAGCTTGGTGGAACCGACCAACTCTTCAACCTGCTCGTTGGTCGGGAGATCATGCGCGAGATGGGACAGCGACCTCAAATCGTGATGACCACCCCAATCTTGGAAGGGATCAACGCGCGCTTCGAGGCCGGAAAAATCGTCGGCGCCAAAATGAGCAAGTCACTCGACAACTATGTCGGTGTGGCCGAGCTGCCCAAGGAGCAATTCGGCAAGCTGATGAGCATCTCCGATGACCTGATGTGGCGTTACTACGAGCTGCTCTCGTCGGAACCAAGCCCGGAAGTCGAACGGCGGAAGCGCGCATGCGCCGCAGGGAAGATGAACCCGCGCGACGCGAAGATCGCGCTGAGCAAAGAGATTGTGGCCCGCTACCACGACGCGGAGCATGCCGGCGCCGCAGAAGCGTCCTGGCTGGCCCAGTTCTCGAATCGCCAGATCCCAGACGAGATGCCCGAGCACGAAGTCGCTCTCGACGAAGACCTGGTCTGGGTACCCAAGCTCCTGAGCGACATCGGTCTCGTGAAAAGCTCGAGCGACGGCCGCCGCCGAATCCAGCAAGGCGGCGTCGAGATCGACGGCGACCGCATCACCGACCCCCAAGCCAAGCTCCCCAAAGGCCGATACATCATCAAAGCCGGCAAACGCAGCTGGGCCGCCGTCACCCTCAAATAGGGGACCCTCTCCGGGTATCCAACCGTCTGATTCCAAGGGGTTGGATACCCCGAGAGTATCCCCTTGACGGGATAAGATTTACGCCGTAAACGTTTGGGGATGGCTAGGGCGGCGTTGACGGCAGAAGAGCTGGGTGCGTTTCGTCGGCGCGCGGTGGCGGCGGCGACGAAGCTGTTCGCGGAGCGGGGGTACGCTGGGGTGACGCTTCGCTCGTTGGCCAAGGCGCTCGGCGTCAGCCCCATGACGCCGTATCGGTACTTCGAGAACAAGGAAGCGCTGTTCGCGATGGTGAGGACCGAAGCGTTGCGGAGGTTTGCCGATGTCCAGCGTGACGCGATGGCGGAGGTCGACGACCCCGAGGAAGTGCTGCGGATGCTGGGCAGGGCGTACGTGAGATTCGCGCTCGATGAGCCCGACGCGTACCACACCATATTCGACATCTTGCAGGGGCAGACAGGCACGTATCCGGAGCTCGAGTCGGAGCAAGCGCGCGCGTTCTCCTATCTTCACGCCGCGGTGACGGCGGCAGTCGACGCGGACCTCATGCAGGGAGAACCACTGATGCGCGCACACGTCCTTTGGGCTCAGGTACACGGACTGGTCTCGCTGCACCTCGCAGGCAAGCTCGTGATGGGCTGCGCCTTGGATGAATTGATTTCATCGGTCTTCGAAAGGCCGGAAGCCGCGTAATGAAGCGCGCGTAGGAGAGAGCAATGCGCATCGGTACATCGTATAAACAACACCCCGGCCTCGCAGAGAGTTGGGACGCCATCGTGATCGGGTCGGGCATCGGCGGAATGGCGGCCGCCGCGACTCTCTCCAAGCTTGCGGGAAAGCGTGTGCTCGTCCTCGAGCGGCACTACACCGCCGGTGGCTTCACGCATACGTTTCGTAGGCCAGGCTATGAATGGGACGTAGGGGTGCACTACATTGGGGACGTGTCCCACCCGCGCGCGACATCGCGACGCCTCTTCGACTTCATTACGGATGGTGAGCTCGACTGGGCCGACCTAGGCGAGGTCTACGACCGGATCATTCTGGGTGACAATGCGTACGACTTGGTCAAGGGGCTCGAAAACTTTCGCGCGCAGCTGCACGAGTACTTCCCAGCCGAAAAAGACGCGATCGACCAGTACCTGGAGAAAATCATCGCGACCGTCAAAAAGGCGCAGATGTTCTTCGCGGAAAAGGCGGTGCCTCCTTTTGTTTCCACGCTGTTCGGCGGGATGATGCGCCGGGGCATCACCAAAGAAGCGCTTCGGACGACACGGGAGGTCCTCGAAGACATCACCCAGAACCAAGAGCTCATCGGCGTGCTGACGGGGCAGTTCGGGGACTACGGGCTGGTGCCGTCTGAAAGCTCCTTTTTCATCCACTCGATGGTCGTCGCCCACTATTTGCGTGGCGCGGGCTATCCCGTTGGAGGTTCGTCCCGGATCGCCGAGAGCATCCTTCCAGTGATCCAACGCTCGGGCGGAGAGGTCGTGACCAACGCAGAGGTGACCGAAATCATCATCGAGGACGAACGAGCCGTTGGCGTCAAGCTGGCAGATGGGCATGAGCTCCGCGCTCCAGTCGTCATCAGCAATGTGGGCGTCATCAACACATTCGAACGACTCGTGCCCTCCGATTTGGCGCAATCCATTGGATACGCCGCGAAAGCGAGAGATCTCGGCACATCGGTCGCACACCTCTCGCTCTACGTCGGATTGAAGGGCACCACCGAAGAGCTTCAGCTCGAGAAGACCAACCTCTGGTGCTATCCGAACAATCGCCACGAAGAGAATTTCAATCGCTTCCTCGCGGACCTCAACGCACCGTTCCCCGTCGTCTACCTGTCGTTCCCCTCGGCCAAGGACCCGGATTTCGAACGGCGGTACCCAGGGCGCTCGACGATCGAGGCCATCACCCTGGGCTCCTACGATTCGTTCCGGCGCTGGGAGAACACCTCGTGGAAGAAGCGGGGCGCGGAGTACGACGAGCTCAAAGCAAGCCTCTCTGAGCGCCTTCTCGACGCCATTTACAAGCACGCCCCTGCGACGCGGGGCCGAGTCGAGGTTGCGGAGCTGTCGACGCCTCTCTCGACCAAGAATTTCGCCGCCCACCCCGAGGGCGCGATCTACGGTCTATCCCATGACCCGCGCCGATACGCGCAGCGATGGCTTCGGCCTCAGACGCCGATCAAGGGCCTCTACCTCAGCGGCGCCGACGTCGTTTCGGCAGGCGTCGTCGGCGCCATGATGGGTGGCTTCCTCTGCACTTCCGCGGTGCTCAAGGGCAACGTGCTGGGTCAGGTTCTGAAACACCAGGCGCAAACGTTGCGCACCAAAGCACCAGCTCCGCAAAAACCTGCGCCGGCCTAGCGCGCATTCGTCTCGCCGCATCCGCCGGATTCGGTATGCTACGCGGGCTATGATTCCACTCGAGCTCGAACACGCGGTTTGGGAGCAGGTCTATATGGTCGCTCCGCTCACCATCGTTGGGACGCGCGAGCCAGACGGCACGTACGACTTGGCGCCAAAGCACTTGGCGATTCCGATGAGTTGGCAAGACCATTACGGTTTCGTCTGTACGCCGTCCCACGCAACCTACGCCAACGCCAGGCGGGAGGGGTGCTTCACCGTGAGCTTCCCGAGGCCGGATCAAATTCTGCTGACCAGTCTTGCGGCGGCCCCCCGATGTGACGACGACCAGAAGTACGCACTGCAAGCCATTCCCACGATCTCGGCGACGAAGGTCGACGGTGTACTCCTGGAGAACGCGTACCTGCACTTCGAATGCGAGCTCGACCGCGTCATCGATGACCTCGGCGAAAACAGCCTCATCATCGGCCGAATCGTCGCGGCGGCGGTCGCGGAGGACGCCTTGCGGGACACGGACCGTGACGCACAGGAGATGATCGCCCATTCGCCCATGCTCGCGTATTTGCACCCCGGGCGATTTGCCGAAATCGTTCAAACCAACGCTTTCCCGTACCATGTCGGCTTCAAGCGCTGAGCACTGACGATGTCCCAGGACCTTCCCAAGCGGATCCTCGACTACCTCGATCGCAATCGCCAAGGCATGGCCGATCTACTCGAGCGCCTCGTCCTGTGCGAGTCGCCCTCCGGAGACCGGGATTCCTTGGTACACGTGATGGGCGTCCTGTCGGACGCGTTTTCCGAGCGGCATTTCCGACCTTTCATCGTCACGGGAAAACAGAGCGGTGGGATGCTCGTCGCAATGCCGAACGAACGTCCACGCCATCGTCCGCACCAGCTTCTACTCGGCCACTGCGATACGGTCTGGCCACTTGGAACTCTAGAAACGATGCCGGCAAGGACCGAGGACGGCACATTTTGGGGGCCGGGCTCCTACGACATGAAGGCCGGGCTCGCTCAGGGGCTGTTCGCGATCGACGCGCTTGCGGCCGCGGGCGCCGACAGCTTGCCGGTGACGCCAGTGTTTTTCATCAACTCCGACGAGGAGATCGGTAGCCACGAGTCGACGCGGGTCATCATTCGATTCGCGCGCAGCGCAGATCGCTGTTTCGTGCTCGAGCCCTCTCTCGGTCCGGATGGAAATCTGAAGACCGCGCGCAAGGGAGTCGGCAGCTTCACAATCACCGTTCGCGGGAAGGCTGCGCACGCAGGGCTCGATCCGGGGAAAGG
>JABDJF010000664.1 GCA_013002645.1 Myxococcales bacterium | reverse complement strand
TTCGAGAGGCCCGGCGGTGATGTTCAGAAGATGAGTGCTGCCCACGATCACGCTCCGCGGGGGAATCTCGAGCGCGGCGCCGCTCGGAAACGCCTGAAGCTCGTCCAAAGCCTGCGTGGACTGAGCGAAGAACACACCTCCCGCTGCGGCGGCCAAGTACTCACGAAAACCGCGGTCGCGGCAGCGCCAACTGCCCTCGAGCTGGGCGTCTGGGCCCTCCTCGGCTTCGTTCGGAGGGTACGCGGCCTCGGGGACGAAGAACCAGTTCGAGTGATGCCAGCCCCCTTCATTGGTCTGGCGAACCTTGGTCACGTAGAGCGGCTCTTCGTTGCCGAGGACCCAGCTCTGGCAAACGTCCGAGGTCTCCTCTGCGCGCTCGAGCATCTGAGGGTCGTACGTGTGGCTCAGGGTCGTGGTGAATGCCCCGTTTCCGCCGCTGCCTGCGGTTCCGCCAGCGCCTGCGGCTCCCGAGAGACCAGACGTGCCGCTGTCGCCACAGCCCCAAAGAAAGAGAATGAGAATCGTTGATAGAGTTATCGGGCGCATGGGCTCAGGGTTCCTCATCGGCAGGGTTTGGGCAAGGGCTAAGGTCTCACCTTTGCGAGCGGCTAGAAGACGTTCACCTCGATGAGCATGTATTCGTTCTGCCCGTGGTTATCGACGTGAAAAAGCAGCGGCGTCCCCGCCGGGTAGTCTTTCGGCGCGGTCCAAATCGCGTCCGGGAACTCGAAGTCGGTGGGTAGCGTAACGCTGTAGTCGAGCACCTTCTCGTCCCCGACGACGAAGGCGATGTGCGCCTCGCCCGGGACCGGCGCGGTCAACTGCGAGTGGCGCGCCCGGACCTCCACTCGATCGCCGGCTCGGATGGCGCGGAGCGACGGCTGTTCGAGCGTGATCCAGTTGCAGAGCGGCACCCGGTCGTCGGGCATCCTGGTGTAGACCGCGAGCACCGTGAACGTGTCGAGGCATTCCGGCACGTAGGCTGCAATGCATGTGGTCGTCGGTTCGAAATCGACGCAGTCATCCCCCGGCCAGGGGAACTCGGGACAGTCGATGGGCTCGATCTCACACTCCGAGCCCTCTGGCGGAGCGCCGAAAAACTCTTCGCCTCGGGTCGAGTCCACCCACTGCGTGTTGTCGACCAGTGCGCCGGGATTGCTGCCCTCGCCGCCGCTGCTGCTCGAGCAGCTGCAAAGCACGACTGAAAGACAGACGGCGGCAAAGAATCGGCTAAGCATCATGCCTCCCACCAGAGGTGCCACGGTGAGGAGGGGCTAGCTTTCGCGTGGCACGCTCAGCCGCACCTGGACGTCGGGCTTGACTTTCAGGGCGCCAAGCGCCGCCTTGTAGGGCTTGATGCCGTAGTCGGGCTGATGGATGTTGATTTCGGCGAGCCAGCGACCGCCCTGCGCGCGCACGCTGGTCTGAATGCTCCGCGACTTGCCGTACATCTGCAGCGTGCCTTCGACGGCAAACCCTTCGCCCCGTTCCACGACGTTGGTCGAATCGAACCGAATCTCTGGGTGTTTCCGCGTCCGCAGCACGTCCTTGATGATGCTGTCGTAGATCTTTTTCTTGTCGCCCTTGCTCAGCGTCGACGGGTCGTCGCGCCCATCGACCATCGCGCAGACGACTTGAATGCTGCTCGGGTCGAAGGTCGCCTTGATCTGACGGGTCGAATCGTCGACCTCGATCGAGAAGCGCTCGACCTGCATCTTCAAGTCGTGCGCAATCCGGGAAAGGAGCCCGTCTTTGAATGTGAAAACAAGACATTCGGAGTTGTAGGCGTCGTACCGAACCATCGACCGCGATGTAGCTCAACGCCAAGGAATGGGCCAGTTTGTTTACAGTACTATTACAGTCAGGGTGTCTCTACGAAGTACGACCCGAGAAGGATGAACATCTCCTCTTCGGTGGTGACGCCACCACCGACGGGACATGCATCACAAACACCAGCCGCGCCGCACAACGCGTCGTCCCCGTTGCAGGCCGCTCCCTCGTTGGGCCCACCGAAGCACGAGCGTTCTTCGGGCGCGCAGCCGCAGGTGAAGAGACCCAGGCCGGCCTGGTTGGCCAGTGGTGCAAACTGGTCGACGAAGTCGCAGGTCTCTGCATCCGGCTTGATCGACTCCCGCCGCACCTCCGAGGGGTTGCTTTCGCCGTTGTCCCAAACGGAGCAGTAGACGAAGGTGCGATCCTCTGCGTTCGGGCTGTCGAAGCGAAGGACATCGTCGCCGTTGAACCGTTGGTAGAGCGGATCGGCGTAGTCGAAGCTGACGTAGTCCGCGTCGCGCGTGGGGCGTGCGCACGGGTTCGCGGTCGGCTCGGTTGGGTTGCCCTCATCGTCGCAAACTTCGTTCGGCGGGTACCAGACTCGGAAATCCTTGCCGAAGCGATGGGTGTGGGTGCTCAGGGTCATGAGACGGCCGTACTGTGGGATCCGGAAGCTCGCGCAGGCCTCGCCGGACGAAAACGCCTCGATGCGGCCCATTCCGAAAATGTCGTCGGCATCGAAGATCTGAGTGCGCGGATAGAGCAGCTCCTCCGGCGGCGCGAAGGTCAGGTTCATCCACTGCTCGACCGTCGTGTCGGCCTTGGTGAGGTTGAACGCGTGGCTGTCCCAGATGACGAAGCCCTTGACGGGAACCATCGCAAACACGTTGGGCGGGTAGGTCTCCCGGAAGCTCGACTCCTGAGCCGTCGCCAAGTTCTGTCGGACGTTCGCCTGGCCGAAGAAGCCGGCAATCGTTCCCAGCTCCTGCGGTGCGTTGCGGTAGTTCACGCACGCGATCGTGGTCTGCGGCTCGGTCGCACACTGGCCGCGCGACCCACACTCGTCGCTGCCGGGCATGCAGGGCGTCCCAGCGAAATCTCCGCCGAGGCACTGCCAGTTCTTCCAAACGTCGTTGGTCGGGTCCAGGTGGTCCGGATTGAGGGCACAGGTCGCGCCCTCACCACAGGTCGACTCGTCGGGAACGCATCCGTCGCCGTCGTTTTCTCCACCCACACAGACGCGCGGCGGGACGTAGAACTCGATGATGCTGTGGTGAGACTGCGGGTCCTGCGCGAGGAGCACCTGGTCGTACACGAAGCAGTCCTGTTCCGGGCCGCCCTGGGCCTCACCGCAGGGGACGGTGAACTCGGGGGGAATCTGCTCGGAGTAGTCATAGTAGCTGACGAAGCAAACCTCTCCCTCACCCTCGGACGGAACGGTCCAGCCGCCGGAGTAGAACTGCACCCCTTCATCGGTTTCGGGGGACGGAAGCGGTTGGATCTTGTTGGGTGCCAGGTCGCCTTCGAGACTGCAGGACGCGTATTGCTCCGAGCCCGCCACGATGCCGGTCTCAGGAGCGCCGCCTCGAATCCATGCCCGCAAGAGCCGCAAGTCGTTATCGCTCAGCACCCCGTTCCCGGTCGGCATTGCGCCACCGGAGATCGGGTTCGGGAGCGAGCTCAACTGGAAGCCCTCGGTCTTGGCAGCGACCTTCTGATACAGGACGCTGAGATCCTGCTCGCCCGGAAACACCCGAAGGTAGTCGCCCGAAGTCGCCTCGACGTTGATCAGGTCGGCGTACGCGTTCTCGGCGCGAAGGTCGAGGCCCGCATTGGCGGCCTCACCGTGACACGCCGAGGCGGTGCAGCCCTGTCCGTCGAAGATCTGCTGCTGCACTTGGGCGAACGTGCTTTCGGCATCGCATTTCGGCAACGTGGCGCTCGAGCTGTCCGTTCCACATGCGGAAAGGCTCGCGAGGATGATCGCTGCGAGCGAGTATTGAACGAGTTTCATTAGTTACTCCAACGGGGTTTTAGGCTAAGTCAGGGCCGGATTGTTCCTGATGGGCCTATCGGCGCAAGCAAAAATATGAGTGATGCTCAGGGACGGGATCGCTGAGCGCTGAGCGCGATAACTAGGCCTTTAGGGTGGTGGCTCGGCAACGAAATACGAGCCGAGCGGGATGAACATCTCGTCGTCGGTGGTCACTCCGCCGTAGAGCGGGCA
>JABDJF010000654.1 GCA_013002645.1 Myxococcales bacterium | reverse complement strand
GGGTAAGCCAGCCGACGAGTCGGACGCCCTGCGCGCGCTGGAGCTTCTCGTCGGTCGTGCCCATCTGGTTCGCACCGCAATTGCGCTCGGGCGAGTTGGAGAAGGCGTACTCGACTGTCGTATCGTGGAGACCCGCGTCTGGTTTGGGGCTGCGTCACGCGATCAGTTGAAGCGCTACGTGGCCGGCGGCGAGAGTCTCGACAAGGCGGGGGCCTATGGGGTTCAAGGGCTTGCGAGCGGCTTTGTCACTCGGATCGAGGGATCGTACAGCAACGTCGTCGGCCTCCCGGCTGCCGAGGTGGTCGCGTTGCTCCTCGCTCACCATGCCTTGGATCAATGGCCATGAGTCACGACGTCGCCGCGGCAATCGAGCGGGTCCGTGAGCGCATCGCTCTTGCATGCCAGCGAGCGGGGCGCGATCCTGGGTCGGTTCAGCTCGTCCCCGTATCGAAAGGGCATTCCGAGCAGTTGATTCGAGCTGCCTACGATGCGGGCATGCGGGTCTTCGGTGAGAACTACGCGCAGGAGCTCGCGGCAAAGGCGACTGGGCTCGGAGACCTGCCCGAGCTCCGCTGGCGTTTCATCGGTCACCTCCAGCGTAACAAGATCAAGCTCATCGAGCGTGCTCGGGCCACCGTCGACACAGTGGATTCTTCGCGATTGGCGGAGGCGATTTCCACGCGGGCGGCGGCGAGAGGAGGGAACGTCGAGGTATTGATCCAGGTCAACATTGGAGGCGAGACGCAGAAATCCGGCTGCGGGCCTGATGAGGTTCCCGCGCTCGTCGCATCGGTGCGCGCATTGCCCAACGTCACGCTTCGCGGGCTGATGACGGTCGCTCCACACCTCGAGGATGTCGAAGCCACGCGTCCGTTTTTCGCAGCTCTCCGCGAGCTTGCCGAGGCGCAGAACCTGTCAGAGCTTTCGATGGGGATGACGCACGACCTCGAGCAGGCGGTCGAAGAAGGCGCGACGATGCTGCGAATCGGGACGGCGATTTTTGGGCCGCGGCCCGCGACGAAGCGCTAGCTCCCCGCATCATCGGCGATTTTACCGAGCTCGGCCGAG
Source organism: Myxococcales bacterium (assembly GCA_013002645.1). Lineage (GTDB taxonomy): Bacteria > Myxococcota_A > Polyangia > Polyangiales > Houyiibacteriaceae > SG8-38. The sequence goes on along the minus strand of JABDJF010000654.1, from coordinate 1,061 downwards.
CGACGCGTGGCTGCTCGAACGGCTCCGAAAACGGCCTCTTTGAAACCTGCCGCGGCGAGAGCGTCCAGCCCCGCTCGCGTGGTCCCGCCCGGGCTCGTGACGCGCTCGCGGAGAACTTCCGGCGATTCGTTTTCGTCCTTGAGCAGACGCGCGGCGCCGAAAACCGTTTGTGAAGCGAGTTGGAGGGCGGTGTCTTCGGGCAAGCCTTCGCGCACGCCGGCGTCCCGAAGGGCCTCAATCATGGCGAAGACGTACGCCGGCCCAGAGCCGCTGAGGCCGGTCACCGCGTCGAGCTGTTCCTCCGGCACGCGGACAGAAATTCCCACGCTGCGCAGAAGTGTCTCCGCGAGGACGAGGTCGTCTTCGGTCGCGTGACTGCCAGCGGCGATCGCGCTTGCGCCCGCACCGACCAGGGCTGGGGTGTTCGGCATCGTTCGGACCACGCGTGTGCCGGACGGCAGTGCACGCTCGATGAGGCGGGTTGGAATCCCAGCGGCGACCGAAATCAAGAGCGTGTCCGGCGCGAGCGCCGCGGCGACGCCAGGTAGAAGCTGCGTGAACACCTGAGGCTTCGTCGCCAAGACGACGACGCTCGCTGACTGCACGGCCTCCGCGTTGTCGCCAGTGCAGCGGATGCCCAGCTCTTCTTCCAAGGAGCGGAGCTTCGCCTCGTCGGGGTCCGCGGCGATGATTTGGTCGGCCTGCACGGTCGCGGTACCAACCAGGCCGCGGATGAGCGCGCGCGCCATGTTGCCGCCACCCACAAATGCGATCGTATGTTCAACGGACATGCCGGGCGGCATACCACACAAGGCGCTCCAATGACATGCTGCCGCCAACCCTACGCGCAGGCCGCTTCGACTTCCTCGATCTCTTTTGGAATCCCGTGGGTGAGCACCTCGGAGCCGGCTTTCGTCACGACGACATCGTCTTCGATCCGTACGCCGATGCCGCGCCAGCGCTCGTCTACACTCTCGGCATCGGTCGCGACATAGATCCCCGGCTCGACGGTCAGTACGAAGCCTGGCTCGAGAGGGCGCTGCTTTCCCCCGACGAAGTAG
>JABDJF010000643.1 GCA_013002645.1 Myxococcales bacterium | reverse complement strand
GCACGTTGCTCCGGAGGTCTCCTTTACTGGGGACGCGGCCGACCACGCCGAGAAGCTCACCATCGACGAGCAAAATGCGCTTGTCCCCTTCGTCGTACACCTCGGGGATCAAGGCCTGTACGATGGCATTTCGCGCGCCCAAACGGGTCACCGATTCGATGAGGCCATTCAGGTTGCTGTCCCCCTGGCTCAGCAAGAACACGCCTTCGCCACCGTGTCCGTCGATCGGTTTGATTACGGCCTTGCCTCCGATGTCACTCACGAACCGAAGGATCTCGTCTTTGTGGCTCGTCATGATGGTCGCGGGGACGATTTCAGGGAAGTGGTGCGCGTAAAGCTTCTCGTTGGCTTCGCGCAGGCCTCGCGGGTCGTTGACCACCAGGGTCGAGCCCGCGAGGTGATCGAGAACCAACGTCAACCAGAGGTATGCATCGGTGAAGGGCGGGTCTTTTCGGATGAAGACCGCGTCGACGTCCACCAGATCGATGTCTTCGGGTTGTTCCAAGCGGATCGGTTCAGCGGCGTCGAGCCGCATCGTCGACTGACGAACCCTGGCGACGACTCGACGACCGCGCAGCCCCACGTCCCTTGCCAAGCAGTGATCGACGCGATGGCCGCGCGCCTGCGCCTCGAGCATCAGGGCGAAGCTGGTGTCTTCGTCGACGATGACCGTCGACACCGGGTCCATGACGAACACGAAATGCATGAGAGTCTTCGGTAGCATCTGCGCTGGTTTGGAGGCAAGGTGGGGGGGTGAAACGTTGGCTTTCGATCGTGCTTTGTTGGGTTTCGGCGTTTCTGATCACCGGCCTCGCCGTAGGCTTCCCGACGGAACACGCTGCGGTTTTCGGCCGCGAAGCGGTTGCGGCCGATCATGCCGAAGCGTCGAAGGCGGGCGCTGAGATCCTATTGGCAGGCGGAAATGCCGCAGACGCCGCTGCCGCGACGATGCTCGCCCTCGGTGTGGTCAATCCCGCGAGCAGCGGTCTTGGCGGCGGCGGGTTCGCGCTCTATTACCGCGCGGCCGACCAGTCGTTGACTTTCCTCGACTTTCGCGAGCGCGCCCCGCGTGCCGCGAGCCGTACGATGTTCGAAGTCGAAACCGGCGAGGCCGAAGGCCCTGCGAGCTCTCCATCGCAGCTCGGCGGGCTCGCCGCAGGGGTTCCCGGAGAGCCTGCGGGCATCGAGGCTCTGGTCGAACGATTTGGGGCGCTCTCCCTGCGTGAGGTCATCGCTCCCGCCCTTCGCCTCGCCGAACAGGGCTTCGAGGTGAGCAAGTCGCTCGCAGCGATGGGAAGCGCTTTCGAGATTCAACTGCGCAAGGACCCGGTCATGGGGACATGGGATCTCCGGGCGGGTGCGACCTTGCGCCGTCCGGACTTGGCCCGCGTCCTCCGCGCCTTCGCCGAAAATGGCGCGGCTGTGATTTACGGCGGGGTCATCGGCCAGGAGATCGCCGATTCAGCCCAAGAACACGGCGGCATCATGACCTTGCAGGATTTGCGTGCCTACCGGGTTCGAACCCGAGAACCGCTCGAGACCAACGCCTTCGGGTACCGCTGGGTCACGGCCCCACCGCCGAGCGCCGGCGGATTCACCATGGTCCAAAGCCTCTCGATTCTCCAAAAAGCGGTTGGACCGAGTCCAAGCTACGGCCCACCGCTGCTGCACGCGATGGCCGAGTCCTGGAAGGGACCCTTTCTCGATCGGCAGCGATACTTCGGCGACCCGGACCAGGTCATCTTGCCGCTCGACAAAATGATGGATGCTTCCCGGATCGACGTGCGCGCGAAGCTCGCCGCGGACGGCAAGGCCCATCCTAGCGCGGACTACGACCTTCCGATCGAATGGACGAGGACCGAGGTCGCCGCCCCTGAAAACGCGGGAACTTCTCACCTTTGCGTGGTCGACGTCGAAGGAAACGTCGCCTCGGTGACGACGACGGTGAACCTTCCCTTTGGAGCCCGCTTCACAGGCGGCGGCATCGTCATGAACGACGAGATGGACGACTTCGCCAGCGGCATCGGCAAGACCAATGCCTTTGGCCTGGTAGGCGGAGCCCGAAACCTTCCCGGGCCCTGGAAGCGTCCGGTGTCGACGATGTCCCCGACTATCGTTTTCGACGACGGCAAGCCCGTCCTGTGCGTGGGCGCGTCTGGGGGAAGCCGGATCGTGACCGCGACACAGCAGGTGGCGATGAATGTCTTGCTTCACGACATGAGCGCCGCGGAGGCCGTCGCCGCGCCTCGCATTCACCACCAGGGGGTGCCTCAAACCCTGCGTGTAGAAAAGGTCGCTCCTTTGGATTCCGGGCTCCAAGATGCACTCGTTGCCCTTGGTCATCGAGTGGAGCCCATTCACAACGTCGCCAATGTGCAGCTGATTTACGTCGAGCGTCCCACCGGGCGAAAGCTGCAAGCCGCCAGCGATCCCCGCAAAGGCGGACGCCCAGCCGGCCGCTAGTGCAGGCTAGCTAGATAGTCGTTCACGAGCGCCGCGTTCTTGGCATACTGCGCACGGGTCGTCGCCGCAAAATACGTTTCGATTAGAAGGCCCAGGCCGAGAACGTCCGCACCGATTTCGAGAGTCACGTGGCGCTCGCACTGTTGCGGCGAGACCGCTTCGACGCTGACGGTCCCCTTGACTCGAATCCGGTCAGCAATGGTCGAGGGAATGACGATGAAGCGGTAGGTCGCGGTCAGGGAGTCGAAGGTGCCCTCTTCGATGTAGCTGAAGCGGTCGCCTAGGACTCTTGCGACCGCACGTGGCATCTGCTGCGCGGGCCGAACCTTGGCGCGTCGGTATCCGGTCTGAGGATTCCATTCCTCGAGCTCGTACTCGAAGCCGAGGCCCTCATAAAGGTACTCATTGAACTCTTCGCAGCGGAAGATTCGGTCCCAGAATTCCTGTTTCGAGCAGTCCAGCAACTGGTGAATGGCTAGGGTCTTGGGCATGATTATTCGGCGATTCGGACGACGACGACGGTGATGTTGTCTTCGCCCCCGTTCTGATTGGCTTGAGCGACCAGCGTTTTGGCGGCGGTCTCGACGTCTGGGCCGGCGTCGCGGATGATTTCACGAATGCGCTCGTCTCCCACCATGCCGTTGAGGCCATCGGAGCAGAGCAGGTAGATGTCCCCTGGCTCGACGTCCGCCGCGGACACGTCGACGGCGACTGCCTGCTGCATGCCCAGCGCGCGCGTGATCACATTGCTCGGCAATCGCTCCTTTTGCGCAGCCGAGAGATTTGGCATGACGAGGAGATAGTCGTTCAAGAGGGAATGGTCGCGCGTGAGTTGAATGATCTCGTCATCGCGAACACGATAGGCCCTGCTGTCACCGACGTGCGCGAAGTTGATCTTGCAGTCATCCCGGTTGAACAAGGCGCCCACCACCGTCGTCCCCATGCCCTGGACCGAGCGGTTGCGTACAGACGTCTGAAAGATTCGTTGATTGGCGAGCTTCACCGCCGACACCAGGCGACTTTGGTCGGGAGTCATGGCTGGGTCGTTCTTGGTCGACCATTCGGCGCCCGCTGCACCCGCGTTGGTTGCGTCGAAGTAGGCGGTCATCTCCGAGGTTGCCATGCGGCTTGCCACGTCGCCAGCGCGGTGGCCGCCCATGCCATCGGCAACCACGAACAGGCGATGCTCCGACAAGATGCAGTAGCTATCCTCGTTATGCTCTCGCTGAAGTCCGACGTCAGTGAGCCCTGCAGCTGTAAAATTCATCCGTGTTCTCAGGCTCGAAGAGGAGATCCGACCATCTATTGGCCTTCGACCCCATCGCGGGCAACCCAAATCGTTGAAATCAGTCTATCGAACGGGCGGAGCGTGGCAAATCAGGGGTTAACGAAGGCGGGCAGCTGGGGCCAATCCGACTCCGGGTCGTCCAGGTACGCGTAGCGCGCGTAGTGCGTACTGACGCGGCGCACGTAGTTCCGCGTTTCGTTGAAAGGTATCCGCTCGACGAAGCGATCGAGCTCCATCCTCCGGCTTTCCTTGAGCCAGCGTTTTACCCGACTCTCGCCTGCATTGTAAGCCGCGATGCTCAAGGGATAGACGTGATCGAATTCCTCCGCGAGCGCGGCCATCTCTTCGAGACCGAGGGCGATGTTCGTCTCCGGCACGCGCAGCATCGGCCGCGTGACCGCCTTGCCGGTTAGCTTGCTTGCCAGCTCCGGCATCATCTGCATCAGCCCAACGGCGCCAGCCCTGCTGACGACCTCCGGACGAAAGCCGCTTTCCTGACGCATCGTCGCGTAGACGAGCGCACGCGGCAGCTCTCCACGATGCTCGTCGACGACGGACTGCCAAGGCATCGGGTATGCTGCGTCCCACCACCAGCGATGCTGCGACGGGTCGCTCTGCAGATAGATCATGCGCCGACGCGCGATCAGGAGCGCTTCTCGATAGGCACCGGCATCGCGGTAGAGCCAGGTCAAGAGCGGGATGCGCTGCGATCTCGGCTGGTCGGCCACCAGCGCGTTCTCGTGCGTTTTCAGCCAGTCGATGCCGTCTAGGTCGAGGCCGAGGTTGCGATAGATCTCGAAGGTATGGGGCAGCGGCAGTGGCTCGCTGGGAACCTCGACCGAGACCGGAGAGACCGAGTTGTCGAACGGTGCCGGGGGCTCGACCTTGAGTTTCCTGATCCTCGCGGCGGCCAAGACCGCGTACCAATGCAAGGGCTCCACCGCGATCGCTTCTTGGTAGGCATCGAGCGCTTTGGGACCACGACGGTAGGCGCGGCCGAGCCAATAGTGGCCTCGCGCCTCATCCATCGCCTTGGTTGCGAGCGGAGTGTACTGGCTGAGAAATCGTGCGGACCGAGCGTATCGCCGTGTTTCAAATGCACGAAAACCAAGCTCCCAGAGTGCGGCTCGGCGCCATCGGCCGCGCACTTGGTACCGCCCGCGTACCAGCCGCTCCATCTGCTTCTCCCCGCTGGCGCGGCCGAGCCGAATCTCTAGCCACGCTGCGAGGAAGCGAGCCTCAGACGCGCGCTTGTGCCGGGGGTAGCGCCGAGCGAAACGCCGGTACGCGCGGATCGCGCGTGCGTCTTGGTCTGCCCGTGAAAGGGCTCGCGCCGAATGGAACGCGTCCTCGATCTCGTGCTCGCCTCGGAGCAACGCGGCGCGGTGCAACGTGCGTGCGGCATCGAGGTAACGTTTGCGCGTTCGAAATAGCGCCATTCCATAGACGTGGTGCCAGCGCGCCGCGACGGCCGAGCCTGCTTCGAGCTCGATCGCTTCGAGCTCTTGAACGGCTCTCTCGAAGCGAAGCGCGGCGACCATGGCCTCCGCACGCTCGATTCGATCGGCAACGCTTGGGGATGCGCGCGTTTCCAATTGGCGGGCTGCGGCCTGCTGGCCGGGCTGAACGGCGGAGATCCAAGCCTCGAGCGCCGCGTCGTGAGCGTCGTCTGGGCGCTGGAGCTCGATGTAGAGGTCGGACAAGATGGCAAGAAGCGCAACTCGGTTACTCACGCCCCGCTTGGATCGTGTCAGGGCATGAAGCTCTTCGGCGGCCGTCTCGAGCTCACCGAGCTGCACCGCGCACGTGGCAGCGATGGCACGATTGCGGCGACTCGTCGCGACGCTTGGCGAGCTGGCGCGGAGGAGCAGCGGGCGGGCCTCGGCACAGTTTCCGCATTCGGCGGCGGACGTCGCCCATCGACGCAGCGAGTCGTCGCGAATCGACTCGGGAAGGGTCGACGGGGTTCGTGCCAGAGTGGCCATCGCCTCGCAAGAGCGGCCGACCGCCAGGAGAAGGCGGCCCTCGAGGTAGCGGACGGCATCCTCGTCGCTCAGTCGTTCTGCCAAGAGGCCGATTTCTCTGAGGGCTCCGCGCTCGTTTCCGGTTCGGACCAGGGACGCAACGCGCTCGAGACCGTCCTCGGCCAGCGCCCCAGCGCCGACCAAGAATGCACAGCCCACCCCTAGCCAAAAACGTCGCAATCCGTACGGAATCTATCACTCATTTGCGCAGACGCAGGGCGATTGGCGATCGCGCCGAGGGTCCCGTATGCTCCGCCGCCAACGATGCGTCGCGCCACGATCACATGGCTTGCCCTTCTCGCGCTAGCCGGTTGCAAAATGAACATCGGGGACGCCTGCGGGAGCTCCATCGATTGCTCGGTCACCGGAGAGCGGCAGTGCGACCTGTCTCAGCCCGGTGGCTACTGCACGATCTTTGCCTGTGATGCGGACACCTGTCCCGAGGGGGCCTGCGTCGAGTGGCGCTTCATCCCGAGCCGCACGGCGGAGACCTGGTGCATGAAGACCTGCGACAACACGGGCGACTGCGGCCGCCGGGAATACAGCTGCGTGCTGCCGGAGAACATCACGCAAAGTGGCGGCTTCAGCCAGGACCTCTTGCTCGAGGAGCGGGTCGCGCGCATCATCGACTTGAATCTCTACAAGGCGGAAGCGAAGATCTGCGTGGCCCTGACCCCCGGGGTCACGGTGGACTCCCTCGAATCGGAGTCAGAGCTCGACGCCGGGATGTAGCCTCGCTCGACAGGAAACCGACGCGGGCAAGGATTGGGCGTACTATGGTCCGGATGATGTCTCCGGGCCTCTTGCGGTATCTTGCAGGTCGCCTTCTGCGCGCGCTGCTGACCGTCGTGGGACTGGTGACGATCGTCTTCTTGTTGGTGCGCTTGATTCCTGGTGACCCGGTGGAAGCGATCCTGGGGGACCAGGCCGGCCCGGAAGAGAAAGCCGAGCTTCGCCGCGCGCTCGATCTCGACCGGCCCGTCGGCGAGCAGTACCTGTCGTTCCTCGGAAACATGGCTGACGGCAGTATGGGTACGTCGTTTAGGCAGCCCGATCGCTCGGTTTGGTCGATGATGAGAGACGTTCTGCCGTACACGATCGTGCTCGCGATCGCGGCGCTGCTCGTGGCCTGGTTCGTCGCGATACCTCTCGGGACGATCGCAGCGGCCCAGGCTGGCAAAGGCTGGGACAAGGTCGCCTCGACGGTCGCGGTCGCAGGTCTGGCGATCCCGAACATCTGGCTGGGGCCGCTCCTGATTCTCGCGTTTGGCGTCAAGCTTCGTTGGTTGCCCTTGCCTGGAGACGACTTGGCAGGCCCCGAGGCCTTGATCTTGCCCGCCATCACGATTGGAACCGCGCTTGCTGCAGTGCTGACT
>JABDJF010000588.1 GCA_013002645.1 Myxococcales bacterium | reverse complement strand
GTGCACGATCGACGCGTGCAACCCCGATAATGGCGATTGCTCAAATCTTCCAGCGGAGAATGGAACCGCTTGCGCGATCGATGGCAAACCCGGGGCCTGCGTGGACGCCATTTGTGACCTCTGTGTGGACTTCCAGTGCGACGATGGCGACCCATGCACCGAGGATGGGTGTGATCCCATCAGTGGGGAATGTGTCTCATCAGACGCGATCGACGGCACCTCTTGCGACTTTGGATCGCTTCCCGGCGTTTGCGAATCGGGGGTTTGCGCGGATGCGAAGCTGTGCGCCAACATCAACTGCGGAGATGGTGATCCATGCACCGAAGACGTCTGCGACGCCGAACGGGCAACATGCTCAAACCCGACGTCGCTTGATGGTGCAAGCTGTGAGGTCGACAGCAAGTCAGGCCTTTGCGAAGGCGGTGTGTGCGACCTCTGCGCTCAAAAGACATGCGGCGACAGAAACCCCTGCACCGACGACTTCTGCGTCGAGGGAGAGTGCGGATCGAGCAACGTCGAGGACGACAGGGTCTGTTCGAAGGACGGGACGCTCGGTGTTTGCCGGAGCGGCCAGTGCAATCTCTGCGCCAACTCATCGTGTCAAGCGCCCAATAGCTGCACATCCGCGCGCTGCGATGCGAATACAGGCGACTGTGTGTTGACAAAACTGAGCCGCATCGCGTGCAAGACCGAAACTGGTGGCTTGACCGGCGTATGTTTCAAGGGCGTCTGTGAGCCTACCTCGTGCACCTCCGATCGAGAGTGCGACGATGGAAACGATTGCACGGTGGACGAGTGCGTCTGCACCAATCCACTGCTGTGTCGTGACGGTTCTCAGTCGGCGTGCGTCAACACGCCCGTGGCAGTGAGGACGTCCTGTACAACAGATCTGGGTCAAGCAGGCCAGTGTCAACGAGGTAGCGGCATCTGCGTAGCCGGACGTCTCTAGAAGCTGCCTCAAACGGCTCAACTTGGCTCTGTGCATACCAGGAACAGAAAGATGCCTGCATCGAGTCTGCAATGGCTGATCTGCGCCGTATCACCCGGTCCTGGCGGTCGACACGTCAAGAGGCCACATCGCGATCGTGCAACGCTTGCCGCGCAGGGCGCCCACTGGTGCGCGCCCGGTGCGGCAGGCGTCCCAACGCAACTCGGTCGCGAAGATCTTGAGCTGCCGGCGGTCCCATTCCGCCCGCACCTCCACCGCGTTGCTGGCTGGCCGACGTGGCCTTAGCCCGCTTCCGTTGCCACCGGGCTAGGGTTGCTAGGAACGGTTTCGAAAGCCGAACGACCACTTGCCCGAGTGATTCTGCCTCCTTTGCCTAAGTGAGATAGGCACTGGAAAGGTCGCGCCCGCTGATCGACAGCGTGACCAACGGCTCGCCACCGCATTGGTGCCTCGGATCGTTGACTAGACACAGCGGTTTCCGACGCCGGATCGCGGCTACCGAACCGAGTCCAGCGTTGGTATCGGGCCCCCTGAAAAATCGCCAGAGATACTATAGATGGTCGGGTCGATCGCCTCCTCGGTGGTGTCGTTGTCCACACCGACCCAGATCGTAACGGTGTCGCCGATGATTGTTGTGGTAAAGGCCGCGTCGGCTCGGCATTCGGGCGAGCTCGTCAGGTTCAACGCGACCTCCACGCTGGCAGCATTGATGTCGATCGGCATCGATACCTCGCCAAAGAACAAGTCTTCAATGACGGGCGGAGGACAGTTATCCGTCGCCAGATTATCCGTCGCCAGAACGTTCAACGGATTGAGAAGCGGTTCGTTGGCACCGTGCCCAATGAGGATGCGTCCATTACCCGCGAGTAACCCAGCGGTACTTCCGTCGAACAAGAGCGCCCCCACTGGGTCTTCCGCCTGATTGGCTACTGTACGATAGACAACGACAGTCAAGACATCTGCTGGTGCGACCAATGCGGAAAACTCGTAGCTCGCAATCGCCGCCGCCGCGATGCTCACCGTATATTCCCCGCTGGGAAGGTCGAAGAAAGCGGTCGCTTCGCCAAACTCGATGTCTTCGACCACGTTATCTCCATCGATTCGGATGTCGATTTTGGTGTCGCTCGCCGAGGGGATCTCGGGCGCCAGGTGCGCGAAGCGAACCCTCGCGCCAGCGGCATCACCCCCTGCGCCTCCTGCTCCGCCGGTGCCCGCATCCACTGGCGGTGACACATCGGAGCAAGCGGCCAACAGCAAGGCGCAGACAGTCGTGAACGTCGGAAGAATTCCTGTCGTCTTCATGACAGCCTTTCCCAGCCCTAGCAGAGCGTTGCCACAATCGAACGAAAGAGGCGCGCCCGTCGGAGCGTAGAAAAAAAGCATAGGCGCTCCATCCCGCAGTCCCCATTTGGTGTCCGCCGCTTTTAGCCAGCAGATGCGCGGGACACCAACCTCTGGTGTCGATGTGGGCGCTCCGTATCACCCCGATGGGGCAAGAGAACGCCCAACAAAACTGGCGCGAGCGCGTTTTTCTTGGCCGTGCTTAATCCAGGCCCGCTCGCCCGGCGTAAGCGAGATATGACCCAGACAGCACACTACCCCGCGGCGTTCGAGAGCTACACGGATGCTATCCAGATCTTCCATGAACGAGACCGGCGCAACCAGGTCATGCGAAACCGGCGCGCGGTGATCGTCGGAGCGCTGCTCGTCTTGCTCGGCGCCGCGTCGCTGACGACCTCCAAATCGGCGGACGAGACCTGGGCGTCGGGTACGTCGTACGGACCATCCATATCGATGGGGCCGACACGAGCTGCAGAGTGAGCGGGCCGTGCCCGAGGCGACGCGTTCGCAGCTCTGCCATCGGCGTCGGTGTAGACCCCTACTGCGAGAGGTCGCACTCCACCCGCCGAAGATTGTCGACCATCAAGATGGAGAAGCAGTTCGACCCTTGGATTTGCTTTTGACGCGAGCTCCCGAAATGGTCCGAGTGAGCCGACAAAGGCCCGTGCTCGCCGCATGAGAACCGTTTCAACCCTGGAAGCTCTACTCGGCGCAGCGACCGACAGATTCGATTCAATCTGCCGGGATACGCAGGGCGTGAATTCGTCTCGAGAAGTCCGAGCAGCCAAACGGTCCCCCGTAGAAGGCCTGGATCAGGTAGCCACCCGCTTCGAACGGGCTGATCGATGTTAGGCACCTCGTACCGCTCCGCAGCAGTCGATGGACCCGCTCTGTGCCCGTCTCCAAATCGACGGCTACGGTCACTGGTCTCGAGACCTTCTTGTTTCCAATGCTCAGGAAATACAGCTGAGAAGGCACTGTTCCGCCCGAAGGAAGAAGCGGCTCCGTCGGCATTTCCCAGTCCGATTTATACATCTCATAGAGAGCCTGTGAGTAGCCAGGGGACAGGGTCCAGCCTTCCATGCTCATGGTTCCCGCCTGAATCGAGGCAGTGGCCGCCGCCAACCGGTTCTGCTTTCCCTGTTGCGTCAGGTACTTGTGCCCCCAGAGCTCTCTCCCGTCCGAGACCGCGAATGCCTCGATCTTCGAGGACATTGACGAACGACTGAAGAAGACGATTTTGTCACCGTAGCGCATCGAAGGGTAGGATGATCCTATCTTCACCTGGAACAGGGGCTTTCCCGTCTCGCGCTGAAACGCATTGAGCCTTCCCAGCTCGGTGGCCAAGACCCGGTCTTTCGCCAGATATACGTCGTAGCGTGCCGTGGAACGAGAGTATCGGGCGGCTCTGCTGTTGTTGCGGGGAAGAGGCTGCCGCCATGTTTCCACGCCCGTCCTGGGATCCAACAGGACCACAGCGTCTTGTTCGCCCAAAAAGCTTCCCGCGATCGCCTCGGAATCCGCGTCGAGGTCATAGAACCGCTCGCAACCGTCGACGACCTGATTCCAAACGATGCCCCTTTCCGCCGAAAGACGAATGAGTTGAGGGCCCACTGAAAGCAAGACATCGTCGTCAATGGCGCGCCACATCGGACCCTTTCTCAGGGCCGCGTCGCTCACATCCTC
>JABDJF010000580.1 GCA_013002645.1 Myxococcales bacterium | reverse complement strand
TGTGCCGCAAGTGGCGCTCCGGTTCGAAACCAAGGCGACCAGCATCGGCCTGGTAACCGACCTCGGGCACGTTCCCAAAGGGCTCGCCGCTTTCGTCGGCGAGTGCGAAACCCTCCTGCTCGAAAGCAATCACGATCCGGACATGCTCGCCGAGGGCCCGTACCCTGCGATGCTCAAGCGGCGCGTAGGCGGGTCGCGCGGGCACCTTTCAAACGGCCAGGCATCGGACTTCCTGGCCGGACTTCGACATGTGCCCAATCGCGTCGTTCTCATGCATTTGTCGGAAACCAACAACTCCCCGCAGCTTGCTCGCAGCTCGGCGGAGGCGGCGCTGGGCCATCGAGGCACCGAGCTTCTGCTTGCACAGCAGCGAACGCCGCTGGAGCTCGGAGCCAGGCCCGAGCCGCAAATGCAGCTAGCTCTCTAGGGAGGAAACCATGGGCCTTTGGTACGATGAAACCCTCGATGATCACACCCGGCTGGGACTTCGCGTCAAAGAGACGCTCTTCTCGGGACGGAGCTCTTATCAGGACATCGAGGTCATCGACACGGTGGGCTTTGGCCGGGTTTTGATCATCGACAAGGTCTTCATGACGAGCGAATACGACGAATTCCTCTACCACGAAATGCTCGCACAGCCGGCGTTGAGCACGGCACCAAACATCGCGAGAGTTCTCGTCATCGGCGGCGGCGACGGTGGCACCGTCCGCGAAGTCCTTCGGCATCCCGACGTGAAGGACTGCGTGATGGTCGAAATCGACGAAATGGTCGTCGACGTTTCGAAAGAATACCTGCCCGGCATCGGCACCGCGTGGAACGACCCGCGCCTCGACATTCGCTTCATCGATGGGCACGAGTACGTCAAGCGAAGCACCGACGAAAAGTATGACGTCATCTTGCTCGACGGGACCGACCCCGTTGGTCCGGGTGCAGTCCTATTCGACGAAAGCTTCTATGCCGGTTGCAAACGGATGCTCGCGCCCGAGGGCGTCATGGCGCTTCAGAGCGAGTCCCCATTGCTGATGATGGACCTGTTCGTCCAAACGCAACACAGGCTCCGCAGCTTGTTCTCCGAAGTGCATCCGTATCTTGGCCCCGTGCCACTTTACGGGACTGGCATCTGGAGCTGGACCTGGTGCTCGGATACAGGTGAGCCGTTGAGGGCGATTCGTGAGCGGCAGGAGGCCATCGTGGAAGGCTCCAAAGCGTACAACGAAGAGCTGCACCAAGCGGTCTTTGCCCTACCGAACTACGTCAAACGCGCGCTCAAGCTCTGAGAACGGGGCGCGGAACAAGGCGCGACACGGGGCCGCGTCGAACGGCTCGCGCTGCCGCAGGTGTTGGGAGGACCGGTCTTGGGTGGGTTGCCTGGTACGGCTTGTTTACACCGCCCCGCCCACCCCCACCCGTAATTCTAGTTCTACTCTCACGCGAGTGAGCAACGTGCCTGGCGCGGTATTCGCTGCGCTCTACCTTGCCGGCGCTTTGCGCCGGGCTTCGCCCTGCGGGCTCGCGCTGCCGCCTGCCGTCTTGGGAAGGTTTTTGTTCATGTCTACGTATGGAGGGGCCCCGGTACGTCCGTAGCGAGCCGTTTTCGGATCACTAGCGGCTTTTTTTCGTTGGTGATCGGTCTTGCCCAATCCAATCGCTCCCCTCCGGCGTAGGCCCTTGTGAAAAAGGGAAAGGAAGACTCAACATGTTTTGGACTACCGGTCATGGCGTGGCTGGATATCTTGTCTTCGGCCGATCTCTCCAGGGATCGCTACCAGCGCAGCACTAGCTTACCAAACGTCTCGTTGCCGTCCATTCGCGCATGCGCCGACTGCACATCGGACATCTCCATGACCTCGTCGATGATTGGCTTCAATTGACCGCCCACGAACTTGCCTAGCATCTCTCTCGTGAACGACCGTGTTAGCTCAGCTTTTTCCGCGGACGATCGGCTGCGGAGTACGGAACCGTGAATCGAGGCGCGTTTCCCCAGCAGCGCCCCCAGCGCGAGCTCCGCCTTCACGCCACCCATCAGACCGATCACGATGAGACGGCCCTGTTTCGCGATCACCTTGATGTTTTGCGAGAGGTACGCAGCGCCAACCGTGTCGAGGATCACGTCGACACCATTGGGTGCTGCGGCGAGGACGCTGTCGGCGAACTGGCCGTCCTCGACGAGCACGGCGTGCGTCAAGCCGAGCTCGGTGCACCGCGGAAGCTTGTGTGCACTTCGCGATGTGCCAACCGAGGAGGCGCCGATCGCGTCCGCGATCTGAATCCCAGCTGTGCCAACGCCACTTGCAACGGCGTGCAGGAGCACCGCCTGCCCCGCATCGAGGCCTCCTTGCAAGACAATGGCATCGTATGCCGTAAGGAAGGCTTCGGGCACCGCGGCTGCTTCTTCCAACGATAGCTCGGCGGGAACCAGCATGAGCTCGGCCGCTTCGGTCAGAAGCCGCGTCGCCATCGAGCCACCCGCTACGATGCCCATCACCCGGTCGCCGGCCTTCCAATCGTTCACCTGGTGACCGACCGATTCGACCCGACCTGCAAACTCGAGCCCGGGCACGTCGGCCGGCACCCCGGGAGGCGCCGGGTAAAATCCACGCCGCTGGAGGCAATCTGCACGGTTGAGGCCCGCGGCGGCCACCTCGACCACGACTTGCGACGGCCCGGGCGCGG
>JABDJF010000563.1 GCA_013002645.1 Myxococcales bacterium | reverse complement strand
GAGTGGACCGAGACGGTCTGGGTGATGACCGGCTACGGTCTGGACGCGCTCGCCGAGCGCGCGCTCTACTACGTGGACGCCGAGACACTCTACGAATGGAGTGAGCTTGCCGAAGAGGCGCTCGACTGGGAGGTCTGCAAGGCGTCACCGCTCTGCGTGACCATCGCGGACCCACCCGAGCTACCCGACGGCGACGAGATTCGTGCAGCCGTCGACCGCTCTCCGGCCGGCACGGTGCTCCAAGAGCTCACCGGCGAGTCGGCCAAGCTGGCGGGCTCGAGCGCTGAGGGCGAAGGGGACGACGGGGAGCAGGCGCTCTGCAACGATGCCGGCACCGTCTGCGCGGTGCAAGTCATGATGAGCGGCTCACCGGGCGACATTGGCTACGCCCGGATGATCAAAGAGCGGGCCGAAGCGATCACCGTACCGCTGGTCCAGTCGGAGCCTGAGGGAACCCGGATCGAGGTCATCGGGCGCTACCGAGTCGCTCCCCTCGAGCACGGCATCATCTTGAACGACCTTCGACTGGTCTCGATCCTCGCCGCGCTCGGTTCGCTGATGATGGTGATGTTCTTCTTTCGTGATCTCACCGCAGTGGTGCAGCTCATGGTGCCTATGTTGAGCGGTCTCGCCGTTGCGGTCGGTCTCATTGCCCTCATCCAGCCCAAGATCAACATCATCAGCGCTGCTGCGCTGGCCATTCTGGCAGGCATGGCCATCGACTTCGGCATTCATCTCTTGATGCACTACCAATCCGCTCGCTCCGAAGGCTTGAGCGCAGCGGCCGCGGCCAAGGCAAGCGTTCAAGAGCTTTGGGTCTCGCTCCTGGTTGCCGGGGTGACCACGGCGTGCGGCTTTGGCGCGCTGTCGATGACGGATTTTCAGGGTTTCTCACAGATGGGTTGGATGGCCTCACTTGGCATCATCGTGACCCTGCTTTGGACGCTTGCCGTGTTCCCGAGCATGGTCCGATTGGTCCCGGGAAGCGCCAAGAGTGCTCGACAACCGGCAGCGAGACGGTGGAGAGCCCGGGGCTTCGCCTGGTTCGTTCTGCTGCTTGGGCTGCTGGCGTTTCCCTTTGCCATGCAAATCGGGTTCGAGCCCAACCTGGGAAAGCTGCAACCGAAGGGCGCCGACCACGGCATGGATGACTCGATGATGCGCGCGCGCGGCAACATCAACGCGCTCTACGTCGGCGAATCGACCGAAGCGGTCAAAGCGGCGATCGGCGACGAGTTGATGACAGTCGGTGCCGTCGACGCGATGGGCACCGAGCCGATCGTGGTCTCCGCGCAGGTGATCTTCCCCGAGGATTCGGACGAGAAGACCGAGATCCTAGCCGACCTCGAGGCAACGTTGGTGCGTGCGCGAAAGAAAGCAATCGAGCGCGAAGACAGCGAGCTCCTCGAAGAGCTCGACGAGCTCGAACCCTGGGTCGACATCGATGGCCCGCCACAACCCGACCAAATCCCACAGTGGCTCGCGGCAACCCTAGTCCTCCAGGACGGATCGGTCGGAAAGAGCGGCATCATCTACGTACCACTGAGGGGCTCGAATGCCGAAGCGATGGAGCGGCTCGCAGCGTGGCTCGATCAACTGCGCGCGGCCCATCCCGATGTGACTTTCGCCTCGGCGGGGGCGCTTCTCGGCGAGGTGACGCCCGCTCTGATAGCCGATTCGCCTTGGATTCTTGCCCTGGTGTTCTTGGGTCTAATCACGGCGACGGCAATTGCCAGCCGTTCGTTCGGAGTCACGCGCGACGTGTTCTTGGCGACGGCACTGTCGACCATCTTCTTCGCCGCGACGCTGACTCTGCTCGGGATCGACCTTCACCTCTACAACCTGCTCGCAGTGCCTGTCGTGGTCGGCCTGGCCGTCGACGGGGCGGTGCACGTCCGCTGGGCAAACGACTACGACAGCGCACGGCAGCAATACGCGACCTACAAGGCCGTCGCTGCGTCGACCATGACCTCGATGGTCGCCTTCGGCGCTTTGATGACCGCCGACAGTCCGGGATTGCGTTCGCTCGGACAGGTCGGCGTGATCGGCCTCGGGATCTCGCTGGCGGTGAACCTGATTTGGCTTCGCGCCTGGTGCACGGACAAGCAGCCAAAGGAAGCCTGACGGGATGTGCGGCATCGCGGGCATGCTGGCATCGAGCCCCGCGGGGGCGCCCGACGGCGAGGCGGTTCGGCGCATGTGCGACGCAATGGTGCATCGCGGTCCGGACGATCATGGATACCTGACGGACGGCGCCTGCGCGCTTGGACACCGCCGCCTCTCGATCATCGACCTGCGGTCCGAAGGCGCGCAACCGATGACCAACGAGGACGGCTCAGTCGCGATCGTGGTCAACGGCGAGATTTACAACTTCCAAGCGCTGCGGCGCGAGCTCGAAGCCAAGGGTCACCGTTTCAAATCACGCTCCGACTCCGAAGTGGTCGTGCATCTCTACGAAGAAGAAGGCGTGGCCTTCCTCGATCGCCTGCGGGGGATGTTTGCGATCGCGCTTTGGGACGGGCCACGGCGGCGTCTGGTGCTCGCGCGCGATCGCTTCGGCAAGAAGCCACTGTTTTATCACGCGGGGTCGGACGGTCTGGTCTTTGCATCGGAGCTGGGGGCGCTCGCCGAATCCAATCACTTCGAGCGACGCCCCAACATCGAGGCGATCGACTCGTTCCTCTGCCTGCAGTACGTGCCCTCTCCTTGGACGGCGTTCGAAGGTGTAAAAAAGCTGCCGCCCGGCTGCCGGCTCGTCTGCGAGAACGGACAGGTCGGAGAGCCGGAGCGCTATTTCGAGCTTCGCTTCGACCAGCCAACGAGCGGATCGCTGTCCGAGCTGACCGAGCGGCTTCATGCACAGATCGAAGACGCGGTTCGGGTCCGCATGGTTTCGGACGTGCCGCTTGGTGCGTTCCTTTCGGGCGGTGTCGACTCATCGCTGATCGTGGCAATGATGGCAAAGCACTCCGCACAGCCGGTGAAGACCTTCGCGGTCGGCTTCACGGGCAAAGACTTCAGCGAGCTTCCGTACGCGCAACTGGTGGCGGAGCGTTACAGCACTGATCACCACGAAATCGTCGTCCAGCCGGACATGGCCTCGGTCATACCCGAGCTCGTTCGGCACTACGCCGAGCCGTTTGCCGACAGCTCCGCGCTACCCACCTGGTACCTCTGTCAATACACCCGGACCGGCGTCACGGTCGCGCTGAGCGGTGACGGTGGCGATGAAGCGTTTTCAGGCTACCGCCGTTACAGCCATTCGCGGACCGCTCGCGTGCTGCGTGAGCTGCCCGGGCCCCTGCCCTCCATCCTTGCCAAGGCGATCGGAAGCATTCCCATTCCGGCGGCTCGGCAGGTCCGTG
>JABDJF010000547.1 GCA_013002645.1 Myxococcales bacterium | reverse complement strand
CTCGAGATGTTTCTCGCAACCATTGTCGTGCTAACCATGATCAAAAAACCGCAGTACGTGGAAGACCAGGGTGGCGAGGTTCGGGTTCGCTCTTGGTTGTTGGCGCTCGCGTTCGCAATGGCCGCTACGTCGTATCAACACGGAGCCATTCTTCAGCACAACACGGCCCGCGGCGGGTTCACGGCTTTTAAATTCGACCGCACAGCAAAAGACGTCGAGCAGTACGAGCAACTCATCGCGCTGCGCGACCTCATTCCACCTGAGGCAAAAATTGCTGGCACCGAACGTGTCTTGCCTCATGTGTCTAATCGACCGGACGCGTACACGGTTCGCAGCGCGGGTATACAAGATGCTGAATACATTTTGTTTCCTTTTCACATCGGCGGAGTCGATGTCGAACGCATCCGTCCTGTGCTGGTCGACGAATCTTTTGGCGTAGTTGACGTGTCCGGCAAGTTCGTTCTCGCTAGACGAGGGCACTCCACCGAGCGCAACGAGGAAGTTCTCAAGCGCGTTCGCAAGCCCCGAAAGCCCCGAAAGCCAAGAACGAAAACGCCGCCGCCGAAGCCCACGCCCACACCCGCGCTTGCACCCGGGCCAGCGACGAAGAAGAGCGCAGGAGAGGAATAGCGTGTCGCTCTACGATCGAATTTTGGGGCACCCGTTCGTGTACCACCACGTTCGCCCGCTCGTGGTTGGTATAGACTATACGCCGCAATACGAAGCCCTCGATGCAGGGTTCGACGATCGAATCCTGGACATTGGCTGTGGTGGCGGCGACGCGCTTCGCTACCTCGACCGTTTCGACACTTACCACGGCTTCGACACCGACGAGGTTGCAATCTCGTTCGCACGACAGCGACCGGAGGCGGCGCGGCCCAACGTTCACTTTGCGACAGCTCTGGTGAGCTCCGCTGTCTTGCAAGGAATTCGACCAACACGGGTGATGATGAACGGTTTGCTGCACCACCTCGATGACGAAGAAGCAGTCGGCTTGTTGAAGATGTGCGCAGCCACGGACACGGTGCAACGCATCGTCACGAACGACACCGTCTATCTCCCCGGCGAGCCGCTCAACAACATCATGGCACGGCTCGACCGCGGTCGCTTCGTACGGGACGTCCAGGGCTATCGAGATTTGGTTGCGCGCGCCCGCTTGACGATCGCAAGCGAAGAGGCGGTGCGCAGTCATCCGACACGAGGGATCGCCCGCTACTGGGTGATGGTGCTCGAGCGCTGATACGCGCCAGGTGAGCTCACGCAGTGAACCAGTATGCCCAGCCGATGAACAGGAACTGAAACGGCAGCCGTGCCCAGAGCGCCCAGCGTGGGATGGGCTTGTTGGGGTTCAGGGAGATGTTGTGCGTCAGCATGTAGATGTTGGCGGGGAACACGGCGATGTAGAGCGCGATGAGGCCCCAGGCGGCCCAGGCCCGCGTGTCGGGAATGAGTAGACCGATGCCGCCGAGGATCTCGAAGAACCCGCTGATGTAGACCAGCGCGAGAGGAGCCGGCAGGAACTTCGGGACGATTCGAACGAACGGCTTGGGTTGGACGAAGTGAAGGACCCCGATTGCGACCATCAGGATCGCAAGCAGCCACAGAGCAGCGAGCTTGATGCCAGGCATAGCTGGGCTTCTACCTCAATGATGACGTCGACGACACCCTCCGTGCTAGATCTCTCACGCATGGGAGCAGAGCGACAAAAGCCCCTCCGCGCGGAGCAGTTCACCACGGCGCGTGCTGCGCAGCCGTTCTGGTATCGTGCGGTTAACGGCATTGGTCGGGTCCTGCCGAGCTTCGGCACGCCTTCGGCGGAGGCCTGGTTCGCGACGGCCCAGCGTAAGAACCCAGGGCTTGGGGACCCGAGGCCCGAGACGGTGGCTGCGCTCGATGCGCTCTTTCGCTCGGTCCAAGAAGACGCGTCGCTGAGCTTCTCCGGGCGGATTGCGGCGCGAATGGACTGCCTGCGAATGGCGACCCAGCACCTGAAAATCGAACAGGCCCTCGATGAGATGCCCGAAATACTAGGCACCGAGATCCCGCCGACGATCTTTCTCATCGGCTGGATGCGGACGGGAACCACGTTCGTCCATCGCCTGCTTGCCCAAGATCCGGAGACGCGGACGATGCCCTATTGGGAAAGCATGTATCCGGTGCCCCCTCGGAGTGGCCAGGACGACCGCCCAGAGCAGCTCGCGCACGTGCTCGGGCAATTGGAG
>JABDJF010000538.1 GCA_013002645.1 Myxococcales bacterium | reverse complement strand
CACTCGACCAGGCCGGCCGATCCTCGTGGAAATCCTGGCGAAGAACGTAACGGACTCCAACGGCACCGAGCTCGATGATCAAATCATCGATACGGTGGGTGTCGGGGCCGGACACGAGCACGACGATTCGGTGAAAGCCATAGCGCAGCTCGATGTCCTCGTCGTGGTCGAGCTCCTTGAGGAGTTGACGAATCTCGGCGGCCCGGTTTTCGAAGTCCTCGGACCAGCGAAGGTCGACGAGGAGCAAATTCACGTATGCGGAGCGAAGCGCGTCGGTTGCGCCCAGCGTGTTCCAGACCGGTACGAATTCGAGCTCGCGGCCGCGCGTCCGGAGCGCGGGGTAGGTCTCCGAACGCACTCGCTCGGTGCGGGGGCCGACCGCCATGTCATCGACGAGCGACTCGAAGCAGCGCAGCCCGGATCCCACGTAGAGTACCCGTTTCCGAAGATTGCCCGGCTCATACTGACAGGGGTCGTCGCGAGTCATGGATGCGGGGTCAGTTCCTTGGGGGTAACGACCTGGCGTAGGACAAACCCTGCTCGACCCAGGCCTTCAAGCGAGGCACAGGCTGCAAACCTCGCGCGCAGACGTATACCATGCCTTTCATCGGTCGGCCCGTGAAGTCCATCTCGCGCGCGCCCGGCTTCTCGAGGGCCTCATCGTAGGCGTCGGGCCCTACCCTCACCATGAGCTCATCGCCGATGACTCCGCAGGCCATGTGCCCGTTCGCCAAAAACGCCAGCCCGCCGAACATTTGTTTTTCGCTGATGCCGCGCCGGCGTTTGAGCGTTCCGCGAACGCGATCGGCTAGTTTCTCGTCGTACGCCATCGCGAAATCGATCCCGTTATGAGGTGACCTCGGCCACGATCTGCTCCGAGACCTCCCAGAGCTTGGCCGCCATGGCTTCGTCGCGGCCGTGCGAGCTGGTTCTCGATTCGTTGCAGTCTGCGAAGTACTTGCCCGAAATGCCCTCGACGCCTGGATTCACGGCGAGATAGCACTGCGTCGCCGCACCCTCTCCGACGGATTTGAGCACCAGAGGGGCACCGATCGAGAGCGCAACTCTGGCAACTGGATTCATACTGCGCGCCAAATTGGTGTGAATCACGCCCGGATGAAGGCTGTTTGCCGTCTTCCCGGTGCCCGAAAGCCGCTTGGCGAGCGCGCTGGCAAACAACACGTTTGCGAGCTTGGACTGCCCGTAGTTTGCCCAGGGGCTGTAGCCGCGTTCGCCGCTCAGGTTGTCGAATTGGATGCCCGCGGAGGGCGCATTGTTGTGGGCGGAGCTGCTGACCACGACCACCCGTCCATTGTCGGCGAGATTGTCGAGAAGCGAGGTCACCAATATGAAATGACCGATGTGGTTGGTGAAGAACTGAAGCTCGTAGCCATGCTGCAGGTTGAGCTCCGGAAGCGCCATGATGCCGGCGTTGCAAATGATCGCGTCGAGCGGACGGCCGAGTGCAGCAACCTCTGCCGCGCAGGCCTGAACCGACGCAGGCTCAGCGAGCTCGGAGGCGACCGCGGTGGTCTCGCCGACCACGCCGTCACAGGCCGCTTGGGCCTTTTGAACGGTTCGCGCCGTTGCGATCACGTGTGCACCTCGCTTGGTGAGGACACGAAGCGTTTCGAGACCGAGGCCGGAGTTGCAGCCCGTGAGAAGAACGGTGCGCCCGGTCAAGTCGAGCCCGTCGGTCACGTCCTCCGCGCTACTTCCGTACCCAAAGCCGCTCGGGCCCTTTCCTTTGAACATCGAGAGGAGCGACATGGATTGGTTCTAAGGCTCGGTAGAGCCCAGTACAAGCATTGACGTCGATGCAGTTGTCCAAGGCGCAATTCGCCCACTCACCGCCGCTCACCGGAGACGATGGAGCCGTCACCCGCACAGCTGAGCAAGGCCACCCCGACGAACGCCGGGACTACCATCCAGGCTGCCCGTTTTTCCGCAGTGGGTCGCTGCAGCACAGAACGCTTGCATTGAACGACCGCGAGCCCGACG
>JABDJF010000516.1 GCA_013002645.1 Myxococcales bacterium | reverse complement strand
CGAGCGACTTGAAAAGAAGGTCGGCAAGACGGTGACGGTCTTGTCGGCCGTGGAAGACATCGACCACGTCAAGAGATTGGTCCGCGTCTCGTTGACGGCGCAGAACCGTCAACGGTTGCCCGTGATCTTCTTCGACCGGCGCGTATTTCGGGCCTCGGGACTCGAAGGCTTCAAGGGCGAGCCTGTGACCGTGAGTGGCACCGTGGAGCGCTACGAAAAGGGCAGCTACCGGACGCTTCAAATCGTGGCCTCCAAGTCCGGGCAGATTGGTCTTCCCTCCTTGCCCTGAGATTACGACGAAACCGCAAGAGACCTCGACCGATAACGCCGAAAACCAACGAGGCGGGAGGTCGAGATGGCAGGTGTTCGGAAGACGACGCGTGGAGTCCTGTGCTTGATGCTGATGCTCGGCGCCTGTGCGCGCGAGGAGCTCTCTGCGACAGGGCTGTGTGATGACTTGGTAGCGGGCGACGTCGTCATCACCGAAGTCCACGCCAACCCAGATGGCAGCGACGGCATCGGCGAGTACGTGGAGCTGTTCAATGCAAGCAGGAGTCCGCTCACACTCGACGGCCTGACCCTTACCTCGAGCCGCTCGGACGGCACGGGCGCGAAAGCACATCGCTTCTTCGGCGCGTCGATAGACGCCGGCGACTATCTGGTCGTGGGGAACGCGCCCTTCGACTCGATGCCCGCGCACCTCGACTACAGCTATGGAGACACCCTGGGCAACCTTCGGAACTCCAATGCGCGGATTTCGATTCGCTGCGGCGAACAGCTCATCGACGAAGTGAGCTATGAGAGCACCTCCGACGGGCGCGCGCGAGAGCTCGACGGGAGGTTGGCCCCCGACCACGAGCTGAACGACGAAGTGACGCACTGGTGTACGACGCCGGAGGGGGTGGACGCGGTGTCTCCAGGCAATTTCGGGACCCCTGGAACCAGCAACAGCCCGTGCGCGTTCGATCCACCCCAGGGCGGCTGTCTCGAATCTGGCATGCGGCGCGCGATCCGTACGCTCGAGCAAGGCGAGGTGCACCTTCGAGAATGGATGGCCAATCCCGCGGGCGCAGACGCCGATCTCGAATGGGTCGAAGTGCTCTTCTCGGTGGAAGCCGACCTGAACGGCTTCCAACTGGGGCCTGCGCCCAACGCGCTCGCGACCGCGGTCGACCAGGACGAGTGTTTTCCGGTCGGCGCGGGGGAACGAGTCGTCTTCGGGGCGAGTCCGGCGGCGGCTCCCCGCGTCGACGCGGAGCTGGGCTTCAGTTTGGGGAACTCCGGCGAGCGAAGCATCGTGGCGGGCCTCGACGGCGTCGTTCTCGACCAAGTCGACTACGAAGGCACGGTCGAAGGGCGCGCCTGGCAGCTCGACCCGGAAGACGAGCTCTGCGTGGCCTCGATGCAGGATGCGTACATCTCCGAGAACTTCGGCACGCCCGGCGAGAGCAACCCGATCTGTCCATTGGTCTTGGGCCCTGGCATGTGCATGGCGCAGAGCGCGCCTCGCCCAATCGTCAGTCCAAGTCCGGCTGAGGTGCGGATCACCGAGTGGATGGCGAACCCACTCGAGGTCGGGAACCGCGACGGCGAGTGGCTAGAGGTCCGATTCGACCGCGTGGTCGATCTCAATGGGCTCGTACTGTCGGACCTCAGCTCCAGCAGCAATGCAATCGAGGGAGAGAACTGCGTGGAGGTGGTCGCGGGGGCCCACGTGCTCTTTGCCCGCAATGCAAATCCCCTGGAAAACGGCGGGCTCGACGGCGTCGACCAAGAGCTCTCTCTTTCGTTGAACAACAGCAACGAAACGATCGCGTTGAGCATCGGAGACCAGGCTCTCGACTCGGTGAGCTACGAGCGCTCCAAGGTCGGCATCGCAACCCAAGTCGACGTTCTCGGCAATGTCTGTGACGCCTCGCAAGCCTACGGCGATGGTGATCTCGGTACCCCCGGCGCACCGAATCCCCCGTGCCCCTGAGGCGAGCTCTCCTTTCAGGCTGGCTTGTGGTGCTTGCGCCCAGAACGGCGTCGGCAGCTCAATACGAGGTCTTCATCGACATAGAAACCGAGCAAGACTTGTATGATCTCCTGATCACAGAGCAGATCTCGCTGGCGTCATTCGACGCGCTTCTGCTCCTCCATCAAACGCGCGTAGACCTAAATCGGGCCGCTCGACAGGATCTGTATTTGCTACCGAACCTCGACTATGCACAGGTCGATCGAATCCTTGCCTACCGCCACGCGGTCGGAGCGATTCACAGCCTGGATGAGTTGATTGGAGCCGATGCACTTGCGCCCAACCTGGCACGCTCGATTCGTGCATTCATCATCATCGGCGATCCAAGTGCCGCAAGGTCACAAACAAAGGCTTTGCTCCGTCTCCGTGCGCGTTGGACCGGACGGCACGACCGATTGCCGCCGGCTTTCGCTCTGCAGGCGCGCGTGCGGACGCTCGGCAACCTAGATATGGGGGTCGCTGCTGCCTTGACTCGAAACGGCCTGCGTCGCGTCCGGTGGGATTCGAATCGAAACGCGCTGAGTGCCGAGCCCGAAAGCGTGCGATTCCAGGTCCCGAAGCTCTACGTCGAATGGGATGACGAGCACTGGGAGCTCGTGGCGGGCACCTATCGCATCGGCTTCGGGCAACGTTTGACGTTTGATGTCACCGACCAGGTCACACCAAACGGTTCGTTTGGAGACTTCGAGCTCCGCGCTGGCAGTGACCTTGGCCTTCGCTGCAACCGTGGCCCCGGCGAGCTTCCCGAGTCGCCCTGCCCCAGTGCCCCACGAGTGAGAGTGACCCCAGACTACAAGTGGACGAACCGCCTGGCAGGTGTCGCCATCGGATTGAAGCGGCTTCGCCTCGGGCAAGGCTGGCTTCAAGCTCATGCATGGGGCTCGTATCAAGTGCACCGGATCGCGCAGATCGAGCTCGTCGATACAGCGGCCTGCGAAAATCCCCACCGGGACCAAGACCCGGGATGCTCTGCGCCGCCGGTCTTCGTGCGGGGTCGGGTCGGAACGGTGCCTGCGAGCACCGCGAGGCTCGCGACCCTGCCGGCGATCTACGCGGAGGGGCTCGCAGGCGCGAACGCGAGCTACTTCTGGAACGACCGTGCCCATCTGGGCATCACCGGCTACGGCTCGGTGCCCAGATGGCTCGTCGAAGGCGCCGATCTCGGGTTCCAGGAATTCTCGCGGAAGCCGTTCGGCGGGCCATTCGGCGCGATTGGGCTGGACGCTGCGTTCGGCTTTGGTCAACAAGATTTCTTTGCCGAGCTCGCGCGCAGCTTGGATTCGCAGCGGGAAGGTGGAGGCGGGTACGCAGCGCTCGTTCGGGGCGTGACCACACTGCCCAAGGGCGAGCTCGATCTGTCGCTTCGCTACTACGGCTCGCGCTATGCAAATCCGTACGCGCGTCCAGTGTCGGCGCCCGACGAGCTCGACGGGCTGCGCGCAAGAGACGAAGCAGGAGTGCGCTTTCGTACCACCGCCAAACTTGGGCCGCAGGTCGTGCTCCGCGCACTGCTGGATGGATGGCGCCAGCTCTCCACCGGTGTGCTCAACGCGCTCCTCTTCACCCGCGCCGACTGGCGCATCACCTCCAAGTGGACCTGGGCAACCTGGGGTGAGTACCGAAACGGCCCTGCGCAGCGGTTTGTCGTAGCGGCCAAATTCGCCTACGCGCCAGTCCGACCCATCAGCCTCTCGGGGCAAGCTCGGTATCGCTGGTCGGGCAAGCTCGGCGGCGCTCGGCTTCAGCAAGACTTGAGTGCGATCCTCAACGTCACCGCCCTGCCCGTCGACAGGCTGCGTCTCCGGTGTCGGGTACGCTATGACTTGGAGGACGTCTGGGATAACCATCGCCTGCCCCAGTCGCTCTGGTCTTATCTAGAAGTCGCGCTGACCCTTCGCGATCGCGATGTGCTGCGGCTGCGCTACGACTTCCGCGTGTTTCTCGATGAGCGCGAGTCGACGCTTTCGCGCGCGCCGAACCCGGAGCATTGGCTCTGGCTCGAGTACGTCTTTCGTTTCTAGCTCAGGGTTCGATACGGAGCCGCGGGATCGTGGAGCGGGCAGCATGCCTGGAGCGCGATCACGCTAGCACCGGCTGACATCCGGAAGAGCAGGCGCTAGTCTCCGCGTCATGGGGAGTTTCGCGGAAAAGCTAGAAGTTGCTCGGGTGCTCTATCGCGCGGGCGTGCTCAAACCGCTTGGCCCGGGAAAGACCCTTCGCATCATGAGGGCCGCGAAGGGTTGGGGGCGGTCGCCAGCGATGGGATTCATCGCGCTCGCCATTCGCCAGCCAGATACCCCTGCTGTCATCGACGACGACGGCTCGACCAGCTTCGACGAAGTAAATCGACGCTCCAACGCCCTGGCACGCGGGCTTCAGGAAGCTGGAATTCGCCCTGGCACCGTAGTCGGGCTTCTGTGCCGAAATCATAGAGGCTTCGTGGAGACCATCCTTGCTTGCTGCAAGGTTGGCGCGAATGCGGTCTTGCTCAACACGATGTTCGCTGCGCCGCAACTCACCGAAGTCGGCAGACGCGAGAAAGTGAGCGCCCTGCTCTACGACGAAGAATTCGCGAATCTGCTCGAAGGTTTCCAAGGCATGCCGCGGTTCATCGTCTACGGTTCCGGATCTGACCCGAACATCGGTGACCTCATCTCCAGTCACGCGGACCACAATCTCGAGCCCCCGAGCATCGAGTCGCGTTTCACGATGCTCACCTCGGGAACCACGGGAACACCCAAGGGAGCGAAGCGCGGCTCCCCAAAGGGGATACTCCCCGTCGCCTCGCTACTTTCGGCGCTTCCACTTCGGAGCGGAGAGCGCACCATGGTGGCCGCTCCGCTTTTCCATTCCTGGGGCCTAGGGCAGTTTCAGCTGGGGCTCGTTCTCGGTACGACCTACGTGATGACGCGGCGATTCGACCCGGAGGCGACCTTGCGCATGATCGCCGAACACCAATGCACTTCGCTGGCGATCGTCCCAGTCATGATGCAGCGCATGCTCGCGCTGCCCGACGAAGTGAAGCGTAGGTATGAAGTCGGCTCGCTGCGCGTTACCGCAGCAAGCGGCTCGGCGCTGCCCGGTCACCTCGCAACCGAGTGGATGGATACGTTCGGCGACAATCTCTACAATTTCTATGGCTCGACCGAAGTCGCGATGGCATCGGTCGCCTCG
>JABDJF010000514.1 GCA_013002645.1 Myxococcales bacterium | reverse complement strand
GCGTTGTGACTTGCCCTCGGTGATGCGTCTGATGGTTGAAGAAGTGGCTCACTGCCCACCACATCGCATGTTCGTGCTCCTCGCCAGTGCTCGTCTCGTAGCGAAGAAGGCGCCACTGTTCGCCGCTTGTCAAGGAGCCTCGGCGATTTCGCGCGCGAGATCGAGGACTCCGCTCACCACGATGTGAGCGCCAGACCCCACGCCGAGCGTCCAGTATCGCCTGAACCACTTGCGAGCCTGTTCGTCCGTCGTGGCGGTGCGCATGACACCCGATAGGAGCGTTCGTTGCCCGTCGAGCGCACGAACAGACAGCGAGTACACGGTCTTTGCGTAGCCGGGCTCGGCAAACTCGTGGAAGGTCTCGGGCGTGACTTGTGCGTAGTGAATGACCGGACGCCAGAATTTGCCAACCAAGCCGAGGGCCAGCTCCTCGTGAGGCCGCTCGCCGAGCAGCACCCAGCCGCCCTCGCCAAGGGGGATCTTGGTTGTGTCACGCAACCGCATTTGCTTGGGAGGCTGCTCCGGCAGCTCGCCATGCAGAAGGTCGCTGACGAGCTCGGGCAAGGCGCGGAGCGCGCCCAAGAAGCCAACCATCGGGCGCGTTCGGCCCACGTCGATCAAGTCGACCTCCATCAGGGCGTCCCAGGTCGTCGCAACGTCCGCTTCGACGACCGTCGCGACGGCGTCTGAAACGTCATAGAAGGGTAGGAATTCGTCGGCCAGCATCTGGTTTTGTTCCCACGAGGACTGGCGTCGAGTCTACTCACCATCGTCTTGGGCAACAACCGGTTCGCCGCTCAGCGCCAGCCACGGCCATGCCGTGCCACGCCCATGCGCCGGCATACGTAGTTGCTCACGTCGAACACCTGGTTCGGACCTTCAGCGTTGCTCCGCCGACGGCTCGGTCAAGTTGATCGTTCGAAACATCTGCAAGGTCTCTTCTCGCGCTTCTGCCGTTGAACAGAACGCCGACACTTTGAGCATGACCTCCGGATTGCGCGAATCCACCAACGTGAAATAGATGCTGCTTTGGAATCGCCTCACCACCGAAGGCAGTTGGTTCCACGCGGTGGTGAGCTCCGCCGTACGGCCGTCGATGGTCTCTGACCATTGCCGGAAGTCGATGAACTCGCCCGTGTCGATGTCGCGGCCCGAGTACACTCCGTGATCTCCAGCTACGGTGCAGTCACTCGTGGACCATCGATCGACGCAAGAATCAATTCCCTGGATGTCTTCGGCAACGACGTCCGGCGGAGCCATGAATGTGTACCCGCAAGAGGACGTCACCAGCGCCCAATCCGACGGGACCGAGTCCACTGGAGCTGGAGCTCCGGAGCAACCCGCGAGCCACGCGACGAGCAGGGCGCATGTTCTCATCCGGCTACCTTAGCACTTCCGCCTCAGGCAGCACCGCCGCTAGAGGGCAGAGCCCGGCGGCTGGAACTGTTGCGTCACATCTCGACCTTGTGGCAAAGCTGGTCGGATCTTCTTTCATAAACCACCAGAGCGCCGGCATTGTACACTGGGGACTCACATGCAGCTGGCCATCGGAGAGCTCCTGCTAGAAATCGTCGGGAATGTGGTATCCGAACTGCTCTCACCGATGCTTCCCCATCAACCCAAGTCACCGTGGAGGGGCGTTTTGTTGCTGTTGGCATCCGTTGGACTTGGGGCGCTCGGTTTGTGGGTGCCCGCGGCCGTGATCCTGGATCGACCGGGCTGGTGGTGGACGCCGGCGGCATTCGCTGTCTGGGCGCTGTGCGTGATCACCCTACTCGGTTCGCTACAAGCGTTTGGGCTGATTTCGTCAAAGCGACACTAGGGGATGCGACCGACGGTGCGTGCACGAAGATGCCGACGTCGCACTTCGCCGTGAGGGCGTGGGTTAGGCGAGGAGGGTTCGCTCGCGGTGGTGGACGCGCATAATGGGGCGGCGGCCGAGGAGCCAGGTGGGATCGGCGCCGGGGGGGAGGATTTTGAGGCGACCGCCGTGCTCGCCTTCGAGGTGGCAGAAGGCGCAGGGCGAGGTGAGGTTGTCGGGATCGTCGGTGCCGCCGTTGGCGCGGTACCGGACGTGGTGGAGTGTTACGTTGCGCTGGTTGCAGACGGGGCTGGTGCAGCGGTAGCGATCTCGGCGGTAGATCGCTTCCCATTTGTCGGAAACGCCTAGGGTGGGCACCCAGGTTTGCCAGAAGCTCGTGCAGAGGAACTGGATGAAGCTGGTGCCAGGGAGCTTGCGGGCGTGGAGCCGTTCGAGTTGGCGATAGTGAAGGAGGAGATCGCCGGGGATGCGTATGCGTAGGGTGACTTTGGCTCCCGGACTCCCGGATATCTGGACAGCGGTGGGCTTGTCGGTCGGGGGTTGGTCCA
The DNA here is from genome assembly GCA_013002645.1 of Myxococcales bacterium. Lineage (GTDB taxonomy): Bacteria > Myxococcota_A > Polyangia > Polyangiales > Houyiibacteriaceae > SG8-38. The sequence goes on along the minus strand of JABDJF010000514.1, from coordinate 2,812 downwards.
GGCGATCGGTCGTGGCCTCTTCGACGTGGCTGCTCGAAACGTTGCGCAGGAGCTCGCCGCTGAGAATCGAGCGCTCGAGGGCTTGCACCTGTTTGATGTGCTGATCGCTTGGGGGCGAACGATCGGTTGCGCCTGCGAGGCGGGTGGCGAGCTCGACGGCTTGGACCTCTTCGCGCAGGTGTTTGAAGGTGCGCTGTGCGGCGCGGTCGACCCACGCCCGTTCGGTGTGGGCAGTGGCGATCCGGGCGACGAGCTGTGCGGCTTCGAAGCCGATGCGGCCTTGCTGAAGTGCGTCGACGACGTGATCGAGCCCCTGACTGCGGCGCGCCAAGGCGACCTTGCTCTGGAGCGAGGCGCGCGACATGCCGAGCCGCTCGCGCGCGTAGTGTGCCTCGGTGGCGAAGCCGAGGGCCCGCCAGCCGCGACGCGCCAAGAAGCGCTGCGCCACTCGACCGAAGAAGAGATCACGGCTGGCGAGCGCTGCGCTGTAGTGACGGAGGCGCGCGTCGAGTGCTTCGACGCCGAGCGGAAGGTCGTCGACGCTGGGGGCTTCGCCCGCGATGGGGTCGGTGGCCACGGCGGGGTGACTTCGGAGCTCTGCGTCCGCGTGCAGGTGCTGGAGTGCTTGCATCTCGGCGCGCCACGCGGTGGCTTGCGCGTCCATCTGCGCGGAGATTTCGTTTTCGTGTGCGTCGATGAGCTCGAGCAAGGAGGTGTAGCCTTCGGCGAGGAGCGATTCGAGAAAGTGGCCGCCGGCTGAGTTGCCGTCCATGTGCTCGACCATCGTGCGCGTGGCCTCGAGCGCCCAGGCTTCTTCGAGTGGGACCGTGAGGGACAGGGTGCGCGAGAGCTCGTCGTCGCAGTCGACGTCGGGTGGCAACGTTGAGTTTTGCGGGCTCAAGGCGATGCGCATCGCTTGGACCGTTTTGCCGCGCGCCACCTGGAGGAGCGCGGCGTCGGTTTGCGGTGTGGCATGGCGCGCGAGGAGCTCTGCCATGCTCCAGCCGATCGAACCGCTTTCGAGGGCCTCTGTTAAATGTGGCAGGGACTGCAGGCGGCGAGCGAGTGCCCGACTTTCGGCGGCCCAGCGACCGCCGCGAGAGCAGCGCTCGAGTGTGTACGCGCCCAGGGTTGAAAAGCCGAGCTCTTGGAAGCCGGCGCCGAGGCGGTGGAGGGCTTGGCCGATTCGAAGACGAAGGCGGCCGGCGCCGCGGGCGAGGCGGTGGAGCTCAGCGTCGAGCTGGGTGAGTTGGCCATCTAGCTCGTCGAGCGGGCTGACTGGGGGAGCTTGGATTTCGGAGCTGGATCTCCGCATAATTCCTGGTATTTGCATACCAAATACTGAACAAATGTCAAGCTTTTAATTCTGCTCATTGGCGCTGGGAGCGGGCGGATTGATAGGCCGGTGTGGATGAGACCCAACGCGGCTGCGCCGTCGATGCAGGCCTCGGAGAGGGTCGTGTGGAAGGTGTAGTCGTCGTGAGAACGGAGGGCTGTGTGGAGGCCCGCGTGAATCACGAGGAAGGCATCGACGAGGAACTGCGATCTTCGGCGCATGCGGAGCACCGTGGAGCCAGTCGACCAGAGAACGAGCGCGAGCAGCGGAACGTGGAGCGCCACGAACACTGCATAGGCGTCTGAGTCGTTCATCTCGGAGAGGAATGGGAGCAGACGCCATTCGGCTTGTGCCACGGCGTCGATTTTGGGCATGTGGCCTTAGCCAGCATAGGAGTTGAGCAGACGGGGGAGTATGTCGGACAAGACCATGGCCAACCCAAGTGCTGCGAAGGCAACAATGACGACGACAGTGCCGAGTACGCCACGTTGCCATCCGCGAAGCGCATCCCAGCGGCGTGACAGCTCACTGAACGAGGACCCCGTGAGCAGCTCTAGGAGGCCAACGAGGGCGTATGCCCCCGGGAGCGCCAAGGGTATGAGAGCCAAGCCGCGGACCTTGATACCGACGGAGTGGAGGCCGTAAACCGCCCCGAGCACAAGTGCGAACCCAGCTGTTCCTAGCGCAATCTTGCGAACCGCAGCTCGTTTCAACCCGGTCGACATATCATCTAGCCAGCTTGGCGATCTGACGGTTTAGGTGTCGGCGTCTTTTGGCTCGCTCGCTCAGCTTCTTGCCGCTGCGCGCTAGTCCGAAGGTGCTGAGTCCCATGAGGACGGAGCCTGCGTAGGGGGCCGAGCGGCCGAAGCACCAAGTTTCGAGTCACGGAAGGTGTGGCCTCCTTCGCCGCCTACAACGGCATCATGTCCGGTTCGCAGTCGTCGAGCGTGATGTCTACTTCCGTGTCGCCGACCCCTGAGACCACGAAGTCTTCCTCTTGGAAGCAAAGTGTCTCGCCGAAGTTCTCGTCGCGGTAGCTTCTGTGAGTCACGCGCAGCGTACAGGGGCCCCGGGGAGGGTTGAGGAACAGCACGCACTCCCCGGTGTCGAGGACTTCTGTGCACCAGTGCTGGTGCGACCGAAACCCATCCTCTGAGTACCTAGACCCATCCTCTGAATACAGAAACCCATTCCACTCTTCCCCCGAAGGTGGCGGGTCGTTCGCACACCGCATTTCAGGATTGGGAAAGGTCTCGGGCGGACCGGCGATCGTGACCAGCGTGAGTCCCTGTCCCTCTTCGGGTTCGCCACAACCGGCGACCACTAGCAGCGCGCAAGCCAAGAACCATCGCATTGAAGCCTCCTCTAGTGTCTAAGGAGAACGACAATACCGGAACAACCGTGTCGAGGAAACCCCGTTTCCCAGCGGACTCGCGGGTGGCGGTCGCCGACGGTCGCCGACGGTCGCCGACGGAG
>JABDJF010000512.1 GCA_013002645.1 Myxococcales bacterium | reverse complement strand
CAGATCGGCCAGGCCGCGCTTTTTGAAGGCGCAGAAAGGACAACGGTGAATCCGGCTCTTTCCAGGGCGGCGCAAACGTCAGCTGGATACATGGATTGAGTGGCAGCGAGCGTTGGCAGAAACGCCTTGTGTAAGCTCACGTGCTCTTCGTTGTCCCAGTCGAAATGTGGCGCCAATAGATACTCGGAACAGGCGTATCGTGCTCCGGGCTTCAGCACACGGAACATTTCTCCCGCGTGGGCGTCGAGCTCCTCTTTCTTGAAGAAGGGCCAGACCGCTTGAAAGGAAAAGCAGCCATCGAAGGTTCCGGAGTCGTACTCGAGCGGATCGTGATGGTTGCCCACCTTGAAGTGCAGCCGATCATCCATTCGGCATTCCGCCGCCCAGTCGATCGCACTCTCGATCTGATTGGGGTCGATGTTGTATCCGGACACCTGACCACCGGTCAGCGTGGCGAAGTGATATGAGATCCTGCCCCGCCCGCACCCCATGTCCAACAGATGCGACCCCTTCGGGTCTTTGAGATTCAGCTCCTTCAGCACAGCCCGCTCGACCAAGAGCTGATTCCCGTAGAGCCCTTGGGACTCGTCGAGCTGCGGGGGGATGTAGAGCTTCTCGAGGTCGAAGACCGAGAGCAAGTTGTTCAAGACCTTGTAGTAGTCGGCGACTGCCTTGGTTTCATCGGCGGTTTCGGTCGGTTCGCCATCCTGCATGCGCTGAAGGAACTTGTAGGCATCGATGCAAGCCTGCTTATCCTCGTCCGTCAGCTCCGCCAATCGCTTGAGTCCGATGAATGCAGTCTTGATTCGGTACCAATTCATTGGGTCGGTCTCTCGTTGGACGGAGCGGGAAACGGGATCCTCTCAGCCTAAGATACCATTTCCCGCCACAGTGAGGCCTGGTATCGCGGCAAACACGAGCGTATTCTCATGAGCCCATCATGACTCAGACATTCCACGAACGATTGAGCGCGCTCGACGCTATCTTTCTAGACCTCGAAAACGAAACCGCGGCCATGCACGTCGGCGTGGTGCTGCTCTTCGATGCGAAACCGTTGACGCTCGACAGCGGCGGGCTCGATATGGAGCGCATCACCAAGTACACGCTGGCGGCACTGGATACGATGCCGCGGTACCGACAACGGCTCGCCTGGGTGCCCGGTTTTGCTCATCCGGTTTGGGTCGAAGACGGTCGGTTCAACATCAATTTCCATCTCCGCCACACGAGGCTTCCGCTTCCCGGAGACGAACGCATGCTCAAGCGCCTCGTGGGTAGGCTGTTCTCGCAGCGACTGGATCGGAGCCGGCCGCTCTGGGAGTTCTGGATCGTCGAAGGCATCGAGAACGACCAGTTCGCTTTGGTGGGCAAGGCGCATCACTGCATGGTCGATGGCGTCGCAGGTGTTGGGCTCATCGAGGCGCTGCTTCAAATGACACCTGTCGTTACGGAGAAAGAGCCAAGCTCGTGGACTCCGCGTCCGGCGCCAACCCGGAGGCAGCTCCTGAGGGCCGAGGTCAAGCATCGCATCGATGGTCTGCGCAAACTTTCGTACTTCGGGCCCCGCATCCGGGAAAACTTTTTAGGCGTGGCGCGTGTGCTCCAATCGGGAATGAAGGCCGGCCCGGAGAGTCCGTTCACGGCGCCCGACATCAGCCCGTATCGTCGTTTCGACTGGACGTCGTTCGACCTCGATGAGGTGAAGGCCGTAAAGAGGTCGCTCGGAGGCACCATCAATGATGTGGTCGTGGCGACGACCACGGCAGCGATCCGGCGTTTCCTCGAAGCCCGCGACTTGGACGTGGACTCCATGGAGGGTTTTCGCGCCTTTCTTCCCGTCAGCACGCGCAAGACCAGCGGCGGGCCGACCGGAAATCAGGTCGCCATGCTGCTCGCAGAGCTTCCCGTGTCCGAGCCCGACCCCCTCGAACGGCTGAAGAAGGTCATCGCCGTCACGACGAAACTCAAAAAAGAGTCCAATCAAACCGCGGGCGCGGAGCTCCTCGAAGACGTGGCCGACTTGACGACCAAGCGGCTGATCCTGGATATCTCCCGCGAAGCGATCAAGCGACACGCCTACAACGTCGTGGTCACCAACATCCCGGGGCCTCCGCTACGCCTTTACATGCTCGGCGCAGAGCTCAAGGCCATGTACCCGCTGGTGCCCATCCCGCCGACCCAGAACCTCGGCATCGCGCTTTTTAGCTACAACGGGGAGCTCTACTGGGGTTTCAACGGCGATTGGGAAGGTTTCCCGGACTTGCACGAGTTCGTCGAGACGCTCGAGGCTTCGTTTGAAGAGTACAAACAGCTCGCCGCCGCAAGCGCGCCAGAGGCTTCGGCGGGTCCGCGTCCAGACCTCAGCGGCTAGGGGCAGCCGCAGGATCGAGCACAGGAACCCCTAGACGCTTCGTTCGGCGGCAAGCCAGTCGTCGAGCTCGTGATTTGGGGCGAAGCCGCGCTGCTCGGCGAAGAAGTACGCAGCGACGGCGATGCGCTGAGCCCGCTGCTGTACGGTCAGCCTTGTAGCCTTCGTCGAGGGCGATCGCTTTGCGGCCGTCTTCGTGCTGCGCCTTGCCCGACCGGCTGCCTTTGTGGGCGCCGGTGTCGCTGTGGTGCTGCCTTGCGCCCTCGAGGACGCTGGTTTCCGCTTCGCGGGCTTTTTGGATTGAGACCTGGATGAGGTCTTGGTCTTGTTCGCTTCCATGATGCCAGATATCCGCATCGCGGATCGGTGCGCAAGTTTGTGGCTTTCGACGCAAAAGGCCCGCCGAGTCGCCCCGGCGGGCCTTTGTGCGTGGGCAGCACGCGTGGTGCGCCCGTCTCGTTACGTTAGGCTAGTGAAGCGGCGGGATCAGTACTCCGTCGATGACGTGGATGACGCCGTTTGACGCCTCGATGTCGAGCTCGACGAACCCGACGTCGCCGTTGAGGGAAGGATGGTCCGCCTGGACCGAGATGGTCGAGCCTTGAAGGGTCTCCAAGACATGGGCCGCGAGTACATCGCCCGAATCGAGATCCCCGGGCACGACGTGGTACAAAAGCACCGCACGGAGCGAGCTCGGGAAGAGGGACAACGCCTTGAGGAGCGCCTTCGGGAGCTTGGCGAACGCCTCATCGGTCGGCGCGAACACCGTGAAGGGACCCTCGCCCTGCAGGGCATCGACGAGGTGCGCGGCCTCGAGCGCGTGCACCAAGGTGGTGAATCGACCGTCTTCCACGACGATGTCGACGATGGTCTTCGGCTCCGGATCGGGCGGCAGGAGAACCATGTCGATGGCGTGGATCACGCCGTTGCTGGCGACGATGTCGGTCTGCACGAAGCCCGTGTCGCCGTTGAGCGTCGCATTCTCTCCGTC
>JABDJF010000499.1 GCA_013002645.1 Myxococcales bacterium | reverse complement strand
CGTCGGGGCCGCTGATCCCGTACAGCTCGATGAACGTAGCGACGGCAAGCGCAAAGGAAACGGCAACGGACCCGACACCGACCAGGGTCACCAGGGACTTGGGCATGTAGCGTCCGACCAGGCCGTTCACGATCGCGCCGCCCAAGGGGAACAAGATGATCAAGAGGAGCAGAATCTGCTGATGTGCTTCGTCGTGCATGGATTCAGTACTTCAGCAGGCTTGCGTCGTCGGTATCGATCGTCTTTTTGATTCGGTAGTACGCGATGAGAATCGCCAAACCGACGGCCGCCTCGGCAGCCGCCACGGCAATCACGAAAAAGACGAAGACTTGCCCGTCGTGGTTTGCCGGGTTCACTCGATTGAACGCAAGCAGGACCACGTTGACCGAGTTGAGCATCAGCTCGATCGACATGAGCTGGATCAGCATGTTGCGGCGGGTCAAAAACCCAGCGGCTCCGATGCCGAACAAGACCGACGCGAGCGCGAGATATGTACCGACTCCCATCGCCCCTTACTCCGTGCGGCTCCGCGCGATCGCGACCGCGCCAACGATGGCCACCAGGAGCGTGATCGAAATGACCTCGAAAGGGACCAGAGCCTCGGAGTAGATCGCCATGCCCAGCCCTTCGACCGTTCCAAAGTCGTCCGATACCGGCCCCCAGGGTCGGTCGAAGTTCGCCAGCGAGGTTGAAACGGCCAAAACGATCGCGATCGTCACCGCCAGGCTCAACGCGCGTGAGGCGAGTCGCCCCTGAATCGCTCCGACCTGGGAAGCGGGGCCGATGAGCATGATGACGAAGACGAATAAGACGACGACCGCGCCGGCGTACACCAGCAGCTGAATGGCGGCCAAGAGCTGTGCATTGAGCGTGAGGAACATCCCCGCCAACGAAACGATGTGAACGAGGAGGCCGATCGCCGCCCGCAGCGGCCGTCGCGCCCAAACCGTAATCAGGCCTCCAACAATGGCGAAAATCGCCGTCGTCACGAATAGGATGGTCCCGGGGCTGGTCACGCGCGCCCCTCGACCATCGCGCGCACACTCTCGTCGTGCCGGACACCCTCGGGCACGCCGCGGGTCGCGGCCTCCATGAACTCCTCGCGGAACTTCTGCACCATCCCGAGCATCGGCATCGCGGTGCCGTCAGCAAAGGCGCAAATCGTATTGCCCATCATGTTGTTCGAGACGTTGACGAGAAGCTCGACGTCCTCGACTTTCCCTCGGCCGTCGCAGAGGTTGTCCAGCAGGTCAACCAGCCAGCCCGTCCCTTCGCGGCAAGGCGTGCACTGGCCGCAGGACTCGTGCTTGTAGAAGCGCATCAGGTTGCGGCAGGCCTCGACCATGTTGACCGTATCGTCCATGACGATGGCGCAGCAGGTGCCGAGCATCGTGCCGAGCGCGCGATAGGTGTCGACGCCCATCGGCACGTCGATTTCGCTCTGGCCGTGCCATTTGTGCAGCGGATCGGCTTCGGCCGGTGCGTCGACCTTGCGCCGCGGATCGAGGACCGGCGTCGAGGAGCCTCCGGGGACGACTGCCTTCAAGGGGCGGTCGCCGAGCATGCCGCCGGCATAGTCATCGATGAGCTCCCGCATGGTGATGCCGACCGGCGCTTCATAGAGACCCGGATTTTTCACGTGGCCGCTCACCCCGTAGATTCGGATGCCGCCGTCTCCCGGAAGCCTGCTCAGGGAGGACCAAGCCTCGCCACCCATCTCGACGATGTCGGGCACCGCTGCGATCGTTTCGACGTTGTTGACGATGGTCGGCATCCCGAACGCACCTTTGACGGCCGGGAACGGTGGCTTGAGCCGAGGCTCGCCGCGTCGTCCTTCGAGGGAGTTGAGGAGCGCCGTCTCCTCGCCGCAGATGTACGCACCTGCGCCAGAGTGAACGTAAACCTCGATCGGGTGGTCGATGCCAAAGGGCCGCTCGCCCAGGTAACCCGCTTGCCGCGCCTCCGCGATCGCCTGCTCGAGCCGGCCGATCGAGAATGCAAGCTCGCCTCGCACGTAGATGTAGGCCACGTGCGCATCGATTGCGAAACAGGAGATGATCGCCCCTTCGATGAGCCGATGCGGGTCGAGATCCATGATGCTGCGGTCTTTGAAGGTCCCGGGCTCGCTCTCGTCCGCATTGATGACCAGGTAGATCTCCTCGCCCTCGCGCTTGTTGAGGAAGCCCCACTTCACGCCGGCAGGGAAACCCGCGCCTCCACGGCCACGGATGTTGGCCTTTTTGACCTCTTCTTTGAGGTCGGCGGGTTTGCGGTTCGTCAGCGCTTCGCGCGCGATACGGTAGGCGCCAGCGGGCTCGGCCTTGGCAAGCTTCCAGCTCTCTGCGATGCCGTACCGCGCGGTGAGCAAGGGCTTGGAGGGCGCGCTCATGTTTCGTCGCCTTTCTCGCCGGCAGGAGGCGGGGGTTGGCTGGCAAGCCGTACGGCCTCCCGACTCGGTGGCGGGGGTGCGGAGCTCACGCTGCTGCGGCCGCTGTCGCGACCCGTCGGCGCATGAAAGCTCGCGAATGTAGCGAACTCCGCGGCGGCAGCGTCTGCGCCGTTGGCGGCGTGCGTGTCGATGAAGCGGTCGAGCAGCGCCAAGTCGAGGTTCTCGTAGTAGTGGTCGTTGATCTGTACCATCGGAGCCTGCCCGCAGGCAGCCAAGCACTCGGCCTTGAGCAGGGTGAATTTCCCGTCCGAGCTCGTGTGGCCAGCTTTGCAGCCGAGCTTGCTCTCGAGTCGCTCCTGAATCGCTTTGCCCCCGCGAAGATCGCAGGAAAGCGTCCGGCAGACCCAAACGACGTTCTCCCCAACCGGTTCGTCGAAGAACATCGTGTAGAAGGTCACGACGCCCTTCACGATTGAGGTCGAGAGCTCCAGGCGCTCCGCGACGTATTCGACGACGTCAGGGCTAATCCACCCATTCTGTCGCTGGCAGAGCCACAGGATGGGCAAGAGCGCCGCTCGACGCTCGGGATAGCGGGTCAATACGTCCTCGACCTGTTGTTCGCGTTCCGGCGTAAGCGCAAAAGCCATGGTAGAGCGCCCGGACGCTAGGCCCGCCGGGCTCCCCTGTCAAGGTCGCCAGATCAGTGGTAAATCCCGCCGCTCATGACGGAAGACGCAGGACAGTCCCCTTCGCCGAGTATCGGACTCTGGGTCGGATTCGGGTGCCTTGGGGTCCTGGTCCTGTCCTGCTGCCTACTGACGTTCTGGGTGCAGTCGTACGGCATGCAATTCATCCTCGACCGCGGCGAGGGCACGAAGATGTGGACTTCGCGGCTCGTTCTGGTGGGCGCACTCGAGGGAACGCGAAAGACCTGCACGGACGGGGTAATTAGCGAAGACGCGTTGCCTTGGTTTCACCCGAACATGCCGTCGGAGACCCGGAACTTGGCCTGCTCGCTCGATGCCGAGATGCTTCAGGCGCTCACTGCGCCGGAGCGAAGCACTACCGTTCCGATCGGCAACACAGACCGGGCCACGCTCGCGTCCGAGCTCGGCATGGACCCGACTCTTTGTTTCGTGCACGGCACCGAGGACTTGAGCGCGATTGGATGCTTCGATACCGACGGCAGCTCGGGCGCGATTCCGTATCAGATCATTGATCTGAGCCTGACTCGTCCGTGACGTCGAGCGGTGTCCGGCGGTATGCCACAGTCAAACCGGCGCTGCCCGAATGATCGCGTGGGCGCAGCTGGAGCATTACGCAAGGCTCTGACCCCTCTTCGGTCAGGCAGTTCGTCAACGCGGCGTACGTGCGGTTCTGGCGCAAGCCGTACCACTCGACGCCGACGGGAACATCTCTTTCGCGTGGAAATCGGAGCGACGATACGGAACCGTCTCTCTCGATGAACAGGAGCTCGGCCTGGAGCACGTTCGGGTCCTGTGAGTACGCCAAGTCGAACATGCGCCAGAACATCGCTTCGCCGTGCTCGAGTTGCGCTTCGCTGATGACGGTCCCGGATGAACGAAATCGCTCGAGGAGCGGCTTCATGTTGTCGGGGAGCGATTTCTCGTCCCCGTTGACGGCGGCGACGAGCAAGCGCTTTCGGGCAACATCGGTCCGGAGCTCCAACAGCTTCAGCGCCCGCGAGCGCAGCTCAGCGAAGTTCTCGACGTAGGGCTGAGCGGCCCGAACCGCCTCGGCCCTGCCCGTGCAGCCGCCCAAAAGTGCTTCGACTGCCAGCAGCCAAGCGCTGACGAGGACCCATCCAAAGCGGGCGCGCATGGCGCTCACAGTAGTCGACGAGCCGCACAAGCCCAACTAAAGTTCGCCCGATGGCGCTCATCGAATTCCGAGGGGTCAAGAAGGCCTTCGGGCCAAAGGCCGTGTACCGCGATCTGGACCTCGAAATCTACGAGGGCGAGGTGCTGACGATCATCGGGGGCTCCGGGCAAGGCAAGAGCGTGATGCTCAAGATGCTGATCGGCCTCTTGGAGGTTGACGAAGGCACCATATTCTTCGACGAGAAACAGATCTCTGGGATCACGGAGGCACAGTACGCAGCGGTCCGGCGGCGCGTGGCGATGCTCTTCCAAGCGAGCGCTCTTTTCGACTCGCTCAACGCAAAGGAGAACGTGGCGTACGGGCTGCGAGAGCAGCTCGACATGAGCGAAACACAGATCGCCGAACGCGTCCGCGAGTCGCTGACCTACGTCGGGCTTCCAGGAACCGAGGACACCTGGCCCGCTGACCTATCCGCTGGGATGAAAAAACGGATCGCACTTGCAAGAGCGCTAGCCATACGGCCTCAAGTCCTACTCTATGACGAGCCAACGACGGGGCTCGACCCGATCAACGTCACCCGTATCGCAGACCTCATCCAACACCTGAACGACACCCTGGATGTCACCTCCGTGGTGGTCACACACGACATGGACACGGCCCTGGCGATCAGTGACCGCATCGCAATGATCCACGAAGGCTTTGTGATTTTCTCGGGAACGCCGGACGAGCTGCGGGCCTCGAACAACCCTCAAGTCCGTGACTTCATCGAGGGCAACGCTCCGGTCGACGAAGACACCGAAACTCTGCTAAAGAGTGCTGGGTAAGGGGCTTCGTAGGGCAACAAATGAAGACGACCGCCGGTACTCGCCTTCGTGTGGGCATTTTCGTCATGGTCTCCTTGGTGATCGGCGCGAGCATTGCCTTTGCCATCGGGTCGCAGAAGAACGTCTTTTCGTCCAAGACGACATACTTCGCGATTTTCAACGACGTTGGAGGCTTGCAGAAGGGCAACACCGTCCGGGTTGCCGGTGTAAACGTCGGTTCGGTCACCGAAGTCATCATTGGCGACTCGGGCCGCATCGAAGTCTACCTCCGGGTCATCGACGACGCGACTCACCTGATCCGGGGTGAGGCAGGTGCAGCGCTGATTGGGGAGGGGCCCAAGCCCAGCTTCGCCGCGATCGGGAGCAAGGGCCTTCTCGGCGATCGCATCGTCGAGATCTCGGTCGGCTCCGACGAATACCCCCAGTGGGATTCCCAGCAAGCGATTCCGGTCTCCGTCGGAGGCGGCATCATGGCTTTGGCCGAGCGCACGCTCGTCGAAGTAGAAGGGACGGCCCACAACCTGCGCCTCGCCACAGACCCGTTTTCTGACCAAGAGTTCTCGAACGATCTCAAAGAAACGGCTCGCAATCTTGCCAAGGCAAGCGGCGTCATCGCAAGCGGCGACGGGACGATCGGACGCTTGATGAACGACGCGGAGCTCGGCCGCGATGTGAAGGGCGCGGTGAAAGAGCTCCGCGCGGCTGGAAAACAAGTCGCGCGGCTCAGCGCGAACCTCAACAAGATCAGCGAGGATATCCAGACGAACGAAGGCACCGCGCACGCTCTCATTTACGGGACCGAGGGCGCCGATGCGATTCGGAACATCCGTGACACCTTTGGTCAGCTCAACACGATCTTGACCGACGTCCGCGAGGGAGACGGCACAGTCAACCAGCTCATCTACGGCGAGCTCGGCGACTCGTTCATGGACAACCTCCAGAACGCCAGCGACGACATCGCCTTCCTCACCAGAGAAGCGCGCGAGGGCAAGGGCACGGTCGGCGCATTGCTGACGGACCCTTCCGTCTACGAAGACATCAAGCGATTGGTTGGCGACCTCGAGCGCAACGACATTCTCCGGGCGCTGGTGCGCTACTCGATCCGCCGCGACGAAGCGAGAGAGCCCGTCGAAGTCACCGAAGAGTAGACCCATGCGGGCATATCTCGATCTGCTGCGGAACGTGCTCGACAACGGTGTCACCCGCGACGACCGTACAGGCACGGGCACGCGAAGCTTGTTCGGCTATCAGATGCGCGTCGACCTTCGTGAAGGTTTCCCTTTGCTGACGACCAAGAAGCTCCACTTGAAATCGATCATTCACGAGGTTCTCTGGTTCGTACGCGGGCAAACCCACGTGAGCCAGCTCCAAGAAGTGGGGGTTTCGATCTGGGACGAGTGGGCGACGGCGGAGCAGACCGCACGCTTTGGGCGGAAGGAAGGTGACCTGGGCCCGGTGTATGGACATCAGTGGCGGAACTTCGGCGCGACTGAGCGCGAGGACGGCAGCTACGAGCGCGACGGCTTCGACCAACTCAGCTACGTGCTCGATCAGATTCGCGACAACCCGGACAGCCGACGACTCATCGTCTCCGGTTGGAACCCGCAAGAAGCCGAGCGCGTCGCACTCCCTCCATGTCATACGCTGTTTCAGTTTTACGTGAGCGAGGGCCGGTTGAGCTGTCAGCTGTACCAACGGAGCGCTGACGTCTTTTTGGGGGTCCCCTTCAACATTGCCAGCTATGCCCTGCTCACCATGATGATCGCCTCGGTTTCCGACTTGGAGCCGGGTGATTTCGTTCACACGTTCGGCGACGTCCATCTGTACAGCAATCACGTCGAGCAAGCGCGGCTGCAACTCTCCCGCCAGCCTCGCCCTCTGCCGACGATGAAGATCGACCCGTCGGTGCGTAGCTTGTTCGATTTCGAGTATGAGCACTTCCGACTGACGGACTACCTGCCCCATGCCCGCATCAAGGCCCCGGTGGCGGTGTGACAGATGCCCTTGCTGCCCAAGCGCCCCTTGCATTGATCGTCGCAGTCGCCCGAAACGGCGTGATCGGTCACCAAGGCAGACTACCCTGGCATATTTCCGAGGACCTCAAGCACTTCAAGAAGACGACCAGCGGCCACGCGATCATCATGGGCCGCAAGACCTATGATTCGATCGGGCGCCCACTGCCGAAGCGCCGGAATATCGTGGTTACCCGGCAGTCGGACCTCGAGCTCCCAGGCTGCGACCGGGCCGAGAACCTGGACGAAGCCATCGCTTTGGCCCGCACGACCGACCCCTGCCCGTTCATCATCGGCGGGGCGAGCCTCTACGAAGAGGCCCTACCCATGGCGACAGAGCTCCACGTGACGACGATCGATCAGGACGTGGAGGGCGATACGTATTTCCCGGTCGACCTGTCGGCCTTCGAGGAGGTAGAGCGCCGCCACGCCAAAACCCCCGGCGTCACCTTTCGTCTACTACGCCGAAAATCAAGCCTCGGGGACACGCGGCGGTCTCAAGGGGCTGATGCAACGAGTTGAGCAAATTTCTGGGCCGGTGTCATCCAGCCAAGCGTCTGGCGAGGACGGGTGTTGAGCTCATCGGCGATTCGGTTGAGCTGGTCGTTGCTGAGCGTGGATAGGTCCATGCCCTTGGGCATGTACTGACGGAGTAGGCCGTTGGTGTTCTCGTTGGTGCCGCGTTGCCAGGGGCTGTGTGGGTCGCAGAAGTACACGGGCACGCCGGAAGCCACAGTGAAGCGAA
>JABDJF010000235.1 GCA_013002645.1 Myxococcales bacterium | reverse complement strand
GCCTAGGCCCGCTCATCCGCACCTACTCCGCCATACGGGACACGCTCCCCCCCTAAAACCCTCGGTTTTCCAACAACTTAGACCCAACACCGCGAAAACCGCGCTTGGCGCACTGACGCTGGCACTGACGCTGGCACTGACACCGACACTGACACCGACACTGGCGGGCGGCGGCGGTGGCCCTGGATCCGGTCACTGGAGCTCACCTAACTAACCGAACACTCTGCCCCAACCGCTGGCACGCCCCGTGCTCTGCCTCCCAGCATGCTCGCGACCGCGCATGCCGCCTGCCTCATCGGCATCGAAGCTCATCCTGTTCAAGTCGAAGTGCGGCTCGGCGAAGGGCTGCCTGGGTTCGACATCGTCGGGCTGCCCGAGCGGGGCGTGCGGGAGAGCCGGATTCGGGTGCGTGCTGCGCTTTCGTCGATCGGCTTCGCGTTTCCGCCGCGGCATTTGGTCTTGAACCTGGCGCCTGGCGACGTTCCCAAGACGGGGGCAGGGCTCGACCTCGCGATCGCCGCGGCGATCTTGGCGGCGTGTGAAGGGGTTTCGTCCGAGCAACTTCCAAACACACTCCTGATCGGCGAGCTCTCGCTTTCGGGTGAGCTTCGTCCCGTGCGCGGCGTTCTCGCGTTGCTGCGAAGTGCGCGCCAGGCGGGTCTCGTGAACGCGATCATCCCCGAAGGAAACCGTCACGAGGCGATGCTCGTCGAAGGCGTGTCGGTGCTGACCGCACCGCACGTTGGCGCTGTGGTTCGCTGGCTGAGCGGCGAGGCGCCCCTCCCCGACGTCACGGAACAGGTGGCGACGCTCGAATCTGGCCCCCACACCGAACCGGAGCGCGACCTCGGCGCCATTCGAGGGCAGGAGGCTGCACGGCGCGCGCTCGAAATCGCTGCGTCGGGCGGCCACCACATGCTTCTCATCGGCAGTCCCGGCGCGGGCAAGACGATGCTCGCACGTGCCCTCCCCTCAATCCTGCCGCCGCCAAGCTCCGAGGAGGCGCTCGAGATCGCCACCATTGCGAGCTCGGCCGGTCTTCGCTCGCCCCAGATTCTAACCGGTCGCCGGCGGCCGTTCCGCGCGCCGCATCACACCGCGAGCGCAGCCGCCATCGTGGGCGGCGGCGAGCCGATCCGCGCGGGCGAGCTGACCCTGGCCCACCGGGGCGTTCTTTTTCTCGATGAGCTGCCGGAGTTCCGTCGCGATGCGATCGAAACCCTGCGCACGACGATGGAAGAAGGCGAAGTCGTCATCTCGCGAGCGCGGCAGCGCGTGCGCCTCCCCGCCGAACCGATGGTGATCGCCGCGATGAACCCTTGCCCTTGCGGCTACCACGGTGACCCAACCCGGTTCTGCCGCTGCGGCGAGCTGCAAATCGCCCGCTACCGCGGCCGAGTTTCTGGTCCTTTGCTCGATCGTTTCGATCTACAGGTCGCGGTGCCGCGGGTCAGCGCGCGCACGATGCGAAAAGCATCGCGAGGCGAGGAGTCCAAGTCCGTCCAGCGGCGGGTCGAGGAGGCACGCGTACGCCTGACCTCTTCGGGCGCGCGGGTCAGCATCGAGTCGCTCACCGAGAACGTCGCCCAAGAGGCACTCACGCTGCTCGAGCTCGGCGTCGAACGCCTGAAGATGAGCGCCCGCGCGTATCTGAAGGCGCTCCGGGTCGCCCACACCATCGCTGCGCTCGATGGGGCGGGCGAGGTGCTGGCCGCGCACACCGCAGAGGCACTGCAGTACCGAGTCCTCGATCGCGAGCCCGCTTGAGGCTCGAACGATCGACCGTAGCAACCCACCGATACCAACAAGGAGCAAGAGCAAATGAAACAACCACTCAAGGCCGTCGATGCGCTTCTACAAACCGTCGAGAAGCAGTTTGGCAAAGGCGCGATGATGCGGCTCGGCGACCGGAAAGCCGAGCGCGTGCCTTGCATCCCGACCGGCAGCCCGTCGCTCGACGAGGCCCTCGGCTGCGGCGGCTACCCAAAGGGCCGCGTCGTCGAAGTCTTCGGGCCCGAGTCCAGCGGCAAGACGACGCTGACCCTGCACGCCATCGCACAATGCCAGGCGACAGGCGGCGTCGCGGCGTTCATCGACGCCGAGCACGCGCTCGACATCCACTACGCTCAAAACCTCGGTGTGAACGCCAAGGAGCTCTTGGTGAGCCAGCCCGATAGCGGAGAGCAGGCCCTCGACATCGCCGAGATTTTGGTGCGCAGCGGAGCGGTCGACCTCTTGGTCATCGATTCGGTCGCTGCCCTGGTTCCGCAGGCCGAGCTCGATGGGGACATGGGCGCCTCGCACATGGGCCTCCAAGCGCGTCTCATGAGTCAGGCGCTTCGGAAGCTCGCCGGGACCGCGCATCGCACCGGCACGACGATCGTCTTCATCAACCAGCTCCGCATGAAGATCGGCGTCATGTTCGGCTCGCCGGAAACCACCACGGGCGGTCACGCGCTCAAGTACTACGCCTCGGTGCGCCTCGACATCCGCCGCATCGGCGCCGTCAAGCAGGGCGAAGAGGTGCTGGGCAACCGTACCCGCGTCAAAGTCGTCAAGAACAAGCTCGCTCCTCCCTTTCGCAAGGCCGAGTTCGACATTCGCTACGGCAAGGGAATCGACGCCGTGGGCGACCTGCTCGACCGTGCGGTCGACGCGAGCATCGTCGAGAAGAGCGGCTCGTACTATCGCTTCGGCGGGAAGAACATCGCGCAAGGCCGGGAGAACGCCCGGGATGCGATCGAGAAAGACGGCAAGCTTCGAGAGATCCTCGTCGCGCAGCTCCAAGCGCCGGCCAAAGCATCCCGCAAAGCAGCGTAGCGGTTTGTGAACCGGTCGCTTCCTGTTACAAGACGGGCGTGCGCTGTCTGGTTACAGGGGCAACCGGATTCATCGGCGGGGCCGTCTTGCGTGATCTGCAGGCGGCCGGCCACGAGGTCGTGGCGTACGTCCGCGAGGGGAGCGATTCTCGATCGCTCCAAGACATCGAGCGATTCGTTGGAGACCTGGGCGACCCGAACCGCTTGGCGATCGCAGCAGAGCACTGCGATGCAGTGGTTCACGCGGCCGGCATCGCCGATCCATCCGCCGGGGCGGAGGCCCTCGGCTGGACGCACATCGCGGGCACCGAGAACGCGATCAACGCAGCAAGGAAAGCCGCGTGTCGCCGCCTCATTCACATCTCCTGCGCCGACGTGACGCTTCACGATGGGCCCCGCTCCTTTTGGAACGAGGACGCAGCCCCGCCCCGGCCCTACGGCGACCTTGCAGAGACCAAGCTTCGTGCCGAGGAGCTCGTCCGCGTGTCGGGCCGACGCGGTTTCCGAACTTCGGTCCTCCGACCTTCTCTGGTTTGGGGGCCGGGAGACACGACACACCTGCCCGGCTGGGAGCGCGAGGCCGAACGGGGCGGTATTCGAATCCTCGGCGGCGGCAAGAAACTGCTGTCGACCACTCATATCGGGAATCTCACTCATGGTGTGCGTCGCGCCCTGGAGACGAAGATCACGACCGGCAATGTCTACTACGTCGTCGACGCTGAGCTCTCGGTTTAGCGCGACTTCTTCACCGAGCTCAGCGCCGCCCTCGAATGGAACCCGCCGAGGCGCGGTGGGCCGTACCGCTGGGCCTGGATCGCGGCGAGGACCGGGCTATCGTCTCTGCATCCGACGCAGGTGATCCGGCGAGGACAGACGAGCGCCTTCGAGATGAACAGAGCCAAACGAGACCTCGGCTACGAGCCCACTATCACGCGCGGGCAAGGCTTAGCCGCGCTCGCCACCTGGTATCGCGAGGCCCGGGGTGGCCGATGACGAGCGAAGTCGCCGACGATGACTGGATGCGAGCGGCGATCGCCGAAGCACAGCTCGCCGAAGCCAAAGGGGAAGTCCCGGTCGGCGCGGTGATTGTACACGAAGGGCAAATCATCGGCCGCGGTCACAACGAGCGCGAGTCCTCGCAGGACCCGACGCAGCACGCGGAGATGATCGCGATTCGCGACGCTGCCGAGCAACTCCGCAGTTGGCGGCTGATCGACACCGCGCTCTACGTCACGCTCGAGCCCTGCCCCATGTGCGCTGGCGCGCTGGTCAACGCGCGGGTGCCGCGGGTCATCTGGGGTTGCGACGACCCAAAAGCAGGCGCGACCCGGACCCTCTACAACATCGGAAGCGACTCGCGTCTCAACCATCGTTTCGACTGTGTGCCGGGCGTCCTAAGGGACGAGTGCAGCGCGCTGCTGAGGGAGTTTTTCTCCGCAATTCGGGCCAAGAACACGCCGCGGAACGGCCGTTGACACCCCAAAGCGTTTTGCTAGTTTCCGCCGCGGAGAGCTGTCCGAGTGGTCGAAGGTGCTTGATTCGAAATCAAGTGTACCGAGAGGTACCAAGGGTTCGAATCCCTTGCTCTCCGCCAGGTTCTTTGACCTACAAGTTGACGACCGCAGAAGCCCCTGCCCAAAAAGCAGAGGCTGAAGCGAACAGGAAGGCGGACTCCGCCAGGAGAGGTGACCGAGTGGTCGAAGGTGCACGACTGGAAATCGTGTGTACCGAAAGGTACCGGGGGTTCGAATCCCTTCCTCTCCGCCGATCGGCG
>JABDJF010000447.1 GCA_013002645.1 Myxococcales bacterium | reverse complement strand
ATCGGAATGCGGGTCGAACGGAGCGTGGCTTGCGTCGAGCTGAGCACGGAGGTGTACCGCTTGGCGTTGGCAGCGTTGGACAGCATCTCGAGGGCCTGATGGGCGACCTGCTTGGTGGAGAGGAGGTCGAAGCCTGGGGGGACCAGCTCCAGCAACGCGCTCCACTCCCTTTTGGGGCGAGTCGAGCTTCGAAGGAAACGGGAGATGTGGGTTTCGTAGTGGCGCATGGGTGACCTCGGATTCAGACGATTTTGCGTTCGGGCACGGCCCGGGGGTTCTGCTCCTGCACGCGCGGGGGATAGGACTCGACCGGGTCCTCGTTGGCGCGATGGCGGATCGCGATGTAAGCACCCGCCACCGAAAGGAAGGACACCACCGCCCCGGCGACCAGGAGGTCGAGGTCATTCATGGTGCCCTCGGCTCAGCAGAAGAGCGCCGGCGGAAAGAATGGACGGGACCCAAAGCCCCACGAAGAGCCCGCGCTCGCGGTCGCCAGAAAACCAGAGCCAGATCGAGAGAAGGTAAGAGAGGAAAGCCGCCGCGAAGAAAAGCAGCTTGGATGAGCCAAGGATAGCGAGAACGCTGCGGAATCCGACCTTCGGAGCCTGTCTGGTGGATGACTGATTCATGGTTTACCTCCAGGCCTGTGTCTAGGCTCTGTCCATCCTGTGTCAAGCAAATGGTTGGACAAATGCTAGACAAGCGGCTTGCCGGTCCTGTTCGGGGCCGCTTTTGAAGCCAATCGTTCCCTCGATGCTTGCGACGGCGGAATGGACGCGACGGGTCTTGGCAGACGCGGGCCTCTGCCCGATACGCTCCCGGAGGCGGAACTATGCAGCGCGATGGCACTTCGTTCGTCCAAGGGGCAAGCCGCGGAATCGGCCTGGAGCTCGTCCATCAGCTGCTCGGGAGGCAGCCCGAGGGTCATGTCATCGCGACATGCCGGCGACCCGCAGACGCGGCCGATCTCCAGGCGCTCACGGCGCGGCACCCGGAACGGCTTCGCCTGATCGCACTAGACGTTCGAGAAGAGAAGACGATCGCCGCCGCAGCGGAAGCCGTGGCACGCCAGACGAAGGAGCTCCAGCTGATTCTCAACGTCGCGGGCATCCTTCATGGCCCCGACTTCGGCCCGGAAAAGAAGCTGGAGCAAGTTCAACCCGAGCCTCTGCGTCACGCGTTCGAAGTCAATGCCTTCGGTCCGCTGCTGGTCGCAAAGCACTTCCACGGCTTCCTTCGGCACGGCCAGCGCTCTGTGTTTGCAAGCCTCTCGGCGCGGGTCGGAAGTATATCGGACAACCGCTTGGGAGGATGGTACGCGTATCGAGGCTCGAAAGCCGCTCAGAACATGTTCACCAAGAACATTTCAATCGAGCTCGGAAGAGTCGCCCCGCATGCGATTGTCGTTGGGCTTCACCCCGGCACCGTCGACACCGACCTGTCGAAGCCGTTCCAGCGCAACCTCCCTGAGAAGCAGCTGCTTGCCGCGCGCGAATCCGTCGCCGCGCTGCTCCAAGTGGTCGATTCACTGGACCGTGAAGACAGCGGCAAGATCTTTGATTTCCGTGGAAAAGAGATCACGCCGTGACGTCATCGCTTTACCCAGAGGTAGTGCGACACGAACCATTCGTCTCCGCCTCGATACGCGAAGAGCTCCGAGCAGGCGATGAAGAATAGCCTCCAGCGGTGGAACCATCGCGACGCATCCGACCCGTATCCATCGGCGAGAATTCGCAGCGCGGAGTCCCGATTTTGGTCGAGGCGGTCGAGCCAGGCGTCACAGGTGCGTTGGTAGTGGCCGCCATTGACGCGCCACTGCTCACTTAAGACCAGATCGTCCTGATAGCGATGAAACATTCCCTCGGACGGCATCATGCCGCCGGTGAAGAAGTTCTTGGCCATCCAATCGCTCGGATCGCGGTGCTCGTAGGTGTACGCGTGCGACCGATGACAAAAGATGTGAGAAAAGGCGAGCCCGCCGGGTGCAAGCCAAGCTGCGATTCGCTCGAAGAGCGCCCGATGGTTGCGCACGTGCTCCATCATCTCGATGGACACGAGCCTGTCGAACGGTTCGTCCGCTTGAAAATCGTTGATGTCTGCCGTCTGAACGCGGATGTTGGAGAGCGCACGCTCGGCAGCACGGCCCTCGATGAACGCGCGCTGGAGCCGGGAGTTCGACACCGCGAGGATCTGGGCGTTCGGGAACCTCTCCGCTGCCCAAAGCGAGAACGACCCCCAGCCGCAGCCGAGGTCGAGTATCCGCATGCCGTCCTCGACTTTCGCTCTCCGTGCGGTCAGCTCGAGCATCGCTTCCTCCGCGGCGGCGAGGTCCGGCGTGCCGCCGTCCCAATAGCAACAGCTGTACTTGAGCCGCGGGCCGAGCGCGAGCTCGAAGAAGGGGGCGGGAACCTCATAGTGCTGCTCGTTGGCTGCCGCGACGTCAATGGCGATGGGGCCGCTGGCAAGACGGTCCATGAGCGCGCTCTGCTCCTGCTTTCGCGCTTCACTCGAACCGCCCACGCTCTCTCGAAGCCGCCTTCGGAGCAGATGGCGCGTGCCAGCCCTGAGGATCAGGTCTGGAAACAGGCCCGCCTCGGCCATGCGCAGGGCGAGCCCCATCGTCGAGCGGCTTTGTTGCGCTGGCGCTGTTGACGACAATTCCACCATGGTTTCCGAGCAGATCACTAGAGCGGTCGCTCGGCCGCGCAAGCCCGGCTTGGCGTAGCCTGGCGCTCAGACGCCGTCTGTGAGCGCGATCGTCGGACGCGTCGAGCCGAGCACGGTAACGTCGATGCCGTCCGCCGCGGCGTGCGTGGTGAAGTCTTCGATGACCTCGCGCACGTCGTGATCGAGAATCCGGGTCGACGACATATCGATCGTCACAGCGCAGTCTGGGGGGACTTCCCTCAGGAGGCGCTTGAGCGACGCCTTGTTGAGGAAGGTCATGTGCTCGGTGAGCCGAATCGTGAAAGAGCCAGCGCTCGTCTCCTCCCGATAGAAGTTGAGCTGGTAGTTGTAGATCAGAATCTCGAAAAAGGCGACGGCCATGCCAAGCATGATGCCCGTGAGCAAGTCGGTGAAGACCAGACCGACGATCGTCACGACGAAGGGCACGAACTGCCAGAACCCCTCCTTCCACATCGCTTTGAACAGGGACACGCGGGCGAGCTTGTACCCGATCACCAGGAGGATGGCCGCCAAACTGGCGAGCGGGATTTCATTGAGGAGATTTGGAATCGACGCCACGCAGATCAGAAGCAAAACGCCATGAATGAACGAAGCGAGGCGCGTCTTGCCGCCGGACTCGATGTTTGCGGTGCTTCGCACGATGACCTGGGTAACCGGAATGCCGCCGAGCAGCCCAGAGACGATGTTGCCGAGCCCCTGCGCCTTGAGCTCTTGGTTGGTGGGGGTGACTCGTTTTTCGGGGTCGAGATTGTCGGTGGCTTCGACCGAAAGC
>JABDJF010000411.1 GCA_013002645.1 Myxococcales bacterium | reverse complement strand
TTCATGTCTCGCTTGGTCAGAACTGCGGGCTCACCTGCGGGCTCGTTGAATCCGAGGCCATGTTTTCGGACGTGCCTGTAGAATGACGTGTAGCAACCTGGGTATGGCGGGCTGACACCGCGGTAGGCCCGCCATACCTCCTTGATGTGATAGCCAAGGCGTAGATAGCCCTCGATCGCATCTCGATGGCACGAGAAGTAGACGCGAGGGGGCGCACCTTGGAGTGCCTGCGGACCTGGTAGTTTTGTTCTGAGCATCTTCCTCCTACACCCTGTTATCGGTTTTGCCCCCCAAAAAGTTGCGCGAGCCTCGGTATGCGGGGTCACCGGAACTTCTGTTTCTACCCCTTGGCGGTAGCAATCGACCTGTGCGTTGCGTGGTGTTGCACGTTCTTGCGCGACGTTGCGTCGCATGCGCGGCCGATTGCACGATCGATCCGATTGTTGCGCTCCGATGCGCACGGTTGCGCTTCCTACACCGATGTTGATGCAGTTGGGCAGGGCAAGATGTGGGATTGTAAGACATCGAAGATGTCTAAATCCCCGCATGCCGCGCTCAACGCCTTCGGCTTATTCGCGGCGGACCAACGACAAGAAAGAGAAACACGGACAGCTGCAGAAAAAACTTTGCAGTCAATGATGGCTGCTCAAGACACGATCTTGGCGGCTAGCGCGAAAAACGTGCGCGCGAGTACGAGAGCTGCGCCCATGGGTCGGGCGAGGCGCTGAACCCATCACGGTTCCGGTTCGCCGGGGTTGGGTATTCGCATGCAGGAAGGCAGGTTGACGACTTGGTCGATGAGCCGACGCTGTTTGGTCGCCGGCGGCGGAGAGCAACGCACCTCATCCCGCACGCACGATCGTTCAGAGCGGCGGAAAACGTGTTGACGAAGCTCTTTCAGATCGACGACTGTGCGACCTGGCCTACCCAAGGCGGTTCCCGAAACATGATGAACGCTCCCACCCGACGCTTCTGTTTGAGTCTCGCTATCGTCGCGTGGGCTTCCGGGTTCACGATCGTCGCGAATGCGCAGAAGAAGCCGCCAGCGCCTTCTGTGCGGTTCATCAATCTCGACAAATCGCCGCAGCATGGCGAATGGCAGGCGCAATGTCCGAAGTTCCAGCTCCCGGCGGACAAGTCGTCGATCAAGATTGTCGCCGAGGACGGGGGCGTCGTTGGTTCGGGGCAAACCGGCCAGAGGTCGACCATCTCGAAGTGTAAAGATGGGTCGGGGGTCTGGCGTCAAACCATCAACAGCGTTCCGACGTCTCTTGTGAGCAATTATGCAGGTACGTTCTACGCAGGAATGTCTCGCAAGAGGGGCCTAGCTGTCGATGTGGGAAAATTCGATCACACGGGGCGTCCAGTTTGGTCAGCCCATTTGGATGGTCCGGGCGACGAGGCGAACGCGATCATCGCCAAGGGTGGGTACGGGATCTACGTCTTCGGTGCGTCGTCCGGAACACTTCCGGGGCAGCCCGCCAATGCTAAGGGACATCGATTCCTCGCTTCGTACGAGTCGGGTTCCGGCAGGCGGATGTGGCTGAAGCAATCGAAGGATTTCGGCAAGGGACCGGTCAAACCTGGGAGCGAGTTCGACCCGACTCCGGCCACCATCGCAACCGATGGAGTTAGCAACGTCTACGTGCTTTCGTCGTTCGATCCCAGCGCACGAGTTGCGAACGGGAAGGGTCCGGTGCGCCTCGCTACGTTGCTCAAGTTTGACGACAAGGGAAAGCAGCTCTGGCGGAGAACAATCAGCGTCGACCCTAGCTCCCCCAAAGCCGACTCCTTTCGCGCGACGTTGAGCACGATGATCGTCGACAGCGACGGGTCTTCGATCTACCTGGCAGGCGATGCTGTCAGAAACAAGCATTCGGAACTCGTCATGATGAGGCTCGACCACCAAGGAAAGCCCAGGTGGACCCAGTTGGTGTCGCTTGCATACTCAGAAAGCGGACAAACAGACGAGGGATGGAACTCCATCTCGACTGGCAATACCGGCCGCGTCCGGGGCATTGGCGTGCGCGGGGGCCATTTGCTGATCGCGTCCGAATACTTCTACGAGGATGTCGAGACGCTCCCGGAGGAGCCCGAGATGGAGGTTCGAGAGACCATGCGCTTCGCGTGTGTCGCAGATTTTCATTCCACTGACGGCGCGCTGCGCTGGGCCCGATACTACTGGGGCGTTGATCCGCAGCACGGTTCGCCCACCGAATTCGAGCCAACGGGTCTCCAGATCCTACGGTCGGGTGCCGTCGCGATCAACGGGCGAGATGACTTCTACGTCCCTGCAACCGGACAGGAATTCAAAGATGTCGCCTCCGCATTTCTGTTGACGGATGCCAAGATGACGGTGAACAGCGAGTATCCACCCAATGCAGTGGAGTTGGAGTTTTTCCAGGACGTGCAGCGGGCGGTCAAGGTCGGAGACAAGCAATGGATAGCGGATAACATCAAGTATCCAATGATCGTTGGCCCCGAGGTCGTCATCGAGAACAAATCTCAGTTTCTCAAACGCTACGACTCGATCGTCACCGGCGCCGTGCGCCAGGCAATTGCACAGCAGGTGGGCAACCAGTTGTGGAGGCAAGAGCCCACCTCGCGGAGAGACGGCGCCCTGGTTGGTGCCCGGGACATGCTTTGGATGAGCGAAGGGAGACACATCGCGATCATCTCCATCGGCGGCGGCACAGCGGAGGACCCGCCTGAAAGTGCCCCGCCGACTGCGGAAGTTGAGTCGAAGGCTGCGTCTGAAGACAAGCCTACGGCAGCAGCTGAGAAGAGCTCGAAGCAGCTGAGGCGTGAGAAGATGAAGAAGTTCTTCGAGGACCCCGATAAGAAAGCGCAGACGAAATGATTTCTGTGCGACGGACCTGCGTCGTGGAGCCAGCAGGCGTACTTAGGCCAGCAATACCGATGCGGATGACGAGTTCAGTTCCCAGCTGAGGCTGACGCGCAGCGAGCACGCTAGCGGTTGTAGCCTGGGTCGAAGACAGCAACGCCACCGGGGTCAACGGGCAGGGAGAGCATGGTCAAGCTAGTCGCGCTCACCCGTCTGAAGAAACGCGTCAACAAGTTCATGACTATGCGAACAATCACGTAAGCCAGATTCGGACATCGCCGTGCTCAGTTACTCGATAAGGAAACCCCCTTGACGTTCTTCCTGTGAATAGTGAGTCTCGGGCTCCGTCGGTCCAGCTGGAGGTGGTCAATGAAGCGTTCTATTGAAATCGGTGCCCTCGTATGTGTTGCTTTTGGATTGAGCATCGGCGCACGTGCGCAGAGCACCAAAGAAATCGGGTGGACGGAAGCAAAACCCCCCGCCGTCAGTAGCTTCAAGAAAGCTCCGCCCGAGACGATCGTGAGGAGCAGCGACTGCACGAACCTTCCGCTCGGCTTGCAAACACACATCGGCGCAATTGGGGACGACGGAGCCGTATTCGTGCAAGGGGGGGGGAAACTATCCAGACGTTGCGCACCCGGTGGCGGAGATTGGGATTTCGGGCTTCCGGATCCAGGACCAGATATGGGACTGGGGACAGGCGTCGGCGGCATCGCCGCTGATGCCTTAGGGAACCTGTATTACACGTTTGTTTTCATGAACTCCGAAAGCGAGCACAGCTTCGCAGTCCGCGTCGGCAAGATGACCCCCTCTGGGTCGGAGGCTTGGACCTCCCTCATCGACGGATACGAGCACGAAAACATGTCGTCACTTGCAGTGGGACCCGGAAAGACTGCTGCTGTGTACGTTTCAGCGACTTCCACCAGCCAGATGCCGGGACACCCTCCCGCGGCCAAAGGACATCCCGTCGTCGCGAAGTTTGGCACGAATGGAAAGACCACCTGGCTCAAGCAGTCCGCATCATTCGGGACAAGCCAATCCCACGGGGTACGGATGGCAGCGGATCTTTCTGGCAACGTCTACATTCTGCCAATCAACACGAGCGACATTGGAAACACGATCCTGAAGCTGGACAATCAAGGAACGGTCGTTTGGCAGGCCACGCTCGTCGTGCCCAGGGACCGCTCGAGAGCAAGTCTGAGCAACCTGGAGGTTTCACCCGACGGTAAGTCGATCTACGTGCTTGGAACCAAAGACAATAGTCTGCTCGTCATCAAGCTCGACCCCAGCGGTCGTCAACAGTGGGTAAGGATCACGGAAACCAGGCACTCTGTGGTGCTTGACCCGGTGGAAGGGGTCAGGTGGGACGGGACCGGACGCCGCCTGTCATCTTTGTACGCCTCAGCATCCAACGAGGCTCTCTATGTGGCGTTCCCTTATTGGAACACTTACGTGCACGGCTCGCGCCCCAGGGAGCCACACACCGACGTCCTAGTGGCCGCCTTCAATCAAGCCAGCGGCAAGTCACAATGGGCGAGGCAATACGGACTGAGCTCAACGGGCCAACAGCGTGGCAATCTAGAGTACATTCAAGCGATGCCAAATGGCGAGCTCGTTGTCGCCGCCAAGATTCCGACCAAGCCTCCGGGCTACGATTTGAACCATGCCGTGTTTCGCCTGCGCCCCAGCGGCGACCCGGTCACCCCTACCCAGCCGGCCAAGGCGCCCAGCAAAAAGGCCAAGTAGTTGGTGAGACACGAGAGGCGCGGGCCCCATCAGAGCGGCCTCCTGACCCCTCGGCGCTAAACCCTTCGCCCGCGCGCTTCCTCTCGCGCACGTGCGTACCATTGTCTGTGCCGCCTGAGCTGACGCAATAGCAAGGGGTTTGGTCTCTCCTTGGGGCCGCGACCGTGCCGTAACACCACGTGACGTTTGGGGTTGCAATCACGAGATCACGAACTGAACAACCCCCGCTTCGTTCCGATTCTAAGAATTCTGTGCAGCGAGTGTCATCTGAAGGAATTCGAACGCGGAGTCCCTCGGGGAAAGGAATCCGATTCCGAGCGAGTGAACGACTCATCCGGAGGACGTTTCAACCGGCACAGGCAGGGCGTTCGCTCTTGCTATGCCCAAATTTCGGGGGACATCCTTGGTGCCTACGGTGACGATAGGTGGCCTAGAACCCCCGTGACATTACTCGGTATCGCAAGTAGGCTCACCTCACTCTAAGGAGAACGTTCATGACCTACCAGGCTCTTGCGCGGATCGTACTTTTTTCTGGGGCGGTTGTTCTTGTTTCCGCATGCAGTAGCGGGAAATGGGTTGATGTTCCCTCACCCCTAGGGGACGACTGCAACGACGAGACTGTGGAAGCGGCGAGTGGTCGAGGCAACATGTTCGCTTCGCCCTACTGTATGACCCAACAGATGCAGGCTACCGGCAAGGCTCGCTGCGATGGTGACAGATTGCAGATCCAGTGTGAGTAGCGACTCCTACAGCTCCTGAATTGCGCAGAACTAGCTCGTTATGTCGACTTGCGACGCACCGCTAGACGGCGTTTGGCCCGCCCATCTGCGTCTCCACTCCGTCTCCTTGCATCTCACAACTCTCTTTCTTGGTCGGAACCGCCTCGCTCCTGCTCTGGTCGCGGTGGAAGTCGAATCGCGCGGCCGTCGCGGTGTGCGGCGCGACTGGCGACGAAATGACGCCATGTGCCGGGATGCGGACTCCTCTGAATCGCCCTCCGTTGGATTGCGAGCTTCCGCTTGAGGGCCCGGGATTCGATGACTTGGCGAAGCCCCAGTTGTTGTGAAAGGCGTTTTCGGTCGCGGCCTGACACGGGTAGGGCGGCGAGGAGGCCTCGTTGGTGTCGATACTTCTCTTTGAGCCGCCGACGCTCGCGGGAGGCGGTGTCTCGGTAGCTGCTCCAGGCGTGTTGGCGCTGTAGGCGGGCCTGGTCGAGAGACTGCTCGTATTCCTTCCACAAGCCCTGCGGCGCGATGGCCGGGGCGGGGGAGTACCGCCGGGTCGCAGTCCTTGCCGCGTCCAGCTGATGAGCGGGCGCTGGCTGAAAGGCTCCGAACCGCTGGCAGAGGCGCGGCTTGCTGAGCTCGCGGTCCACGAATGACGCCTTCACGCGCACGCCCTGCTCGATATCCTCGAAGACGAGGCCGTTGCCATGCGGCCGAATCACCACGCCAAGACTGGCGCACACGTCGTGAACATCGTCCCAGCTCCGCAGCCGCCCGGCTCGAAGCGCGGGACCAAGCTCCTTTCTGGCCCAACGAGCAAAGCTGTCGACTCCGTGGTGCGCTTCGTGATCCGCCGCCCTCTGCGGGACTTTCTCACGATCGCGCACTCTGGACGGAAGCGGCGTGAGTCCGAGCTCTAGTTCGAGGACACGCCCCGCGGTGAAGAGCTTCTGGTGATCCCACGCCGGCGAGTAAATCCGAAAGGTCTCCGGGTGGATTTTGTTGATTGCTACATGAACGTGCTCGTGGTCCTTGTCGTTGTGACGGGCAGCGATGTACTGGTGCCCGGCAAACCCCAAAGTCTCCACCAGGTTCTCTACAACATGCCTGAGCTCGTTCCTGTTGAGGCTTCGGTCCTCGGGGTGAAGTGAGATGACGAGGTGATAGGTGCGGTTATTACCCGCGCGGGTGTTCTGCGCGTGCACGGCCTCGACGAGTCGGCACGCGAGTTCGAGGTCGCGGGTCCCGGTCACGCCAGGAAGATTGGCGGCTAGGAACCATGTGGCTCGCGGCTTGGCGCTGCGACCGCGGATGTAGCGTGCGAGCTGACGAAAGCCTTTGTTGGATCTCGAGGCGCGTTGGTGTCGGACGATCACCGCTACCCTGCGAGGCGGTTCACCGCACGGCGGACCTGGATGACCGAGTCACTAAGCTCGAGATTCAATCTGTTGTAGCTTGCCCGGTCAGAAACACCCTCTCGAATGGCGAGCTTGAGCAGGCCGCCGATGCGGTTGAGGTTGGCGTGAACTCGCGAGACCTCGGTCAGGGCTTGGGCGTCGACTGTGCTTTCAAGGCGAGCGGTCCGGAGCAGGCGTCGGAGGACCTCTGCGCGCGAGCAGCTCGTCTGTTGAGCGAAGGTGTCGAGCCGACTGAAATCGTCCTCATCGATGCGGAACGAGATCATGCGCGACTTTGGCTTCCGTCCTCCGCCGCGTTTCACTTCGTCCCTTCCTTTGCCTGCTCGCGTTCGGCACCCACCCTGACGGCCAGGACAACGCTCGCGAGCTCCAGCGCACGCCTCAGCGCGAATTCGGGCGGTCCGTCGAGCACCGCGCGAGCACCCGCAACCAACTCCGGGTGCAGCACGAGCTCGGCAAACTCGCGCAGCACCTCGATCGGAATTTCACCGCCGTCGGCTACCCGATGAAGCAGTCCAGCGGCGGACCGGTGGACCTCGGACATTGGCTTAGCGTGATTTTCGTGCTGGACACCGTGTCCGAAATGAGTCGTTTCGGGGCGTTTGGTGGCCTCTCGTGACCCTATGTCACCCTCGGAATCGTTGGAAAAACTGGGTTTTGAATTCGCAGGAGCTGCGTTCTTAATCCATTGGCTCCTGGTTCGAGTCCAGGATGGCCCACCATCGGCCGGGGTCTTTTCGCCCCTGGCCGGCTTACCTCCTCGCTCGCTCCCTGCAGCGTACTCGAGTACGCCTCA